>NZ_LPWD01000020.1 GCF_001723295.1 Methyloceanibacter marginalis | reverse complement strand
AGGCACGGGGTGCGGAAAATTCCAAGATCAAACCTTCTATAGATGGCGATTAGGCCTGACAAGTCACGCTGGAGCGGCAGAGCTCAATTGTCTGGGCTTTGCGGCAGAGCGGCCACGGCGTCAGCCCGTGTCAGTCTGACCGCCAGCGCCGCGTAAAGCGCCGCAAGTCCGGCCAAGGCCATTAGCCAGCTTTGCCACAGGCCCCAGGCGAAGGCGAGGATCATGACGAACGCGGCAATGTGGGCCAGCATGTAGGCTTGGCTCGCGCGCGGCAGCCGACCGACGGAGACGATCACGGCCGCGCCCGCCACCATGAACAGAACGGCACCGACCGCGCCCAGCTCATACCAAGTCTGCAAGAAGACATTGTGCGCGTGCGGACCCGCGCGCCAGCCAAAATCATCGTTCGAATTTTGGCGCTGGTTCGGTTTCTGCCGGTCTTCCCGGTCGAGATCCATCTTGCGGGTGGAGGTGGCGCCGATGCCGAGAAAGGGAGCCTCTGGGACTTGCTCCGCCGTGTAAGCCCATAAGGTGACGCGGGTCGAGGCAGAGTAGGGGAGCCAATCCGCCTGATGCAGCTCGGCTTTGTAGGCCAACGTGGCCAAAGGCACGACCAGGATGAAGGCTAGGCACCAGCCGGCCAACACGGCGCGCCGCGCAAACACCGGCCAAGCGAGTGCGACGGCGAAAACGATCACACTCAGCAGGATGCCGACCTTCGAGGATTCATGGGTGGACAGAAACACCGAGACCAGCACGCCGAGAAAGAGCGCCGCGAGCCTCAGCAGCCGCGTCTGCTGGCCACCGCGCACGGCGAGGCACAGAAGCGCCGGCCACAGCGTCAGAAGCATCACCGTGACGTTGCGATTGAGCTCGAAGGCGGCAATCCGGAAAACATCGCCGTCCTTGATCACCAGAGACTTGACGCTCTCGGGCCGCGTGAACGGCAAGAGGTTGTAGAGCGAGATCGTGAGGAAACGCCCCGTGGCCGCCTCGAACAGGATGATGGCGACGCCGACTGCGAGCCCGGCCAGAAACGCCGTGGTGGCGATCTGGATCTGCGGGCGTTCCCAGCTGGCGATGGCGCGCCAGGCACCAAAGCTCATCGCCGCGACGAGCGTGAACCAGACCGCCTTACCGACGGCGCGCGATGGGTCCAACGACCAGGACGCATTGACGAATAGATAGGCGGCGGCGGCTGCCAACAGCGCCACGATAACATCAAACTGAAACAGGGACTTAGGCCGCTGCCCATGGGCCAGGGCAAGCCTACGCAGCCGGCGAAGAGGAGGATGAGGGCGGGAACGGTGGTCTTGGGCGCCAGGAGCGTGACGAACGGCGCCACGAAGAAAAGGGCGCGAATGATTCCGGGCTCTCGCCGGAGAGCGACGTCGACCAGTTTCCGCATTGAGAAGTCCGATGCCCCGCCTGGACCAGCGTGATCGTCTGAACGGTGGTGGCATAACATTTCGGGCGGGGGCCCGAAAGAGATTCTCAGGCGGGCGCGGTCGGATCGCCGTGCATGACGGGAACCGGAGCCTCGAAGCTGCCCCACCGCCGCTGCATGCGGCGCAGGATCTGATTCACGAAGCGGCTGACCTCGCTGCCGACGAAGCCAGAGGTGGTGCGGTCGAGGGCGACAGGGCGGACGGCGCTCGTGTCATGCCGCGCGTCGTGCCACGTCTCCCACAGCTTCTGGTCGATCGTGTTCTCCGCCCGGATGCCGGCGACGACATCGTCGGGAAGCAGATCCAGGGTCAGCGGCGTCCATCCGGCCCCACGGGCAAGCTCCGTCAGCCGATTGTGCGGCCGGGCGCTGGCCGAAATGCCGAGCCTGTCGCCCAGCGCGCCGAGAAAGTCGTCGCAGAGTTGGTAATCGCCCACGAACCAGAAGGTCGACAGGAACGCGTTGACCAAATCGTACTTGTCTTGGTCGGACAGGCTTGCGATCTGCGTCCAAGTCAGTTCGAGGAAGTTCTTGAGGATGTAGTGCGTGATGAAGTTGCGCTGCATCGCACCGTACGCCACCTCGACGCCGTAAGGCTGCATGCCTTCGGAGAGATACCGAGTCATGCGGTAGTTGTAGTAGGAGACGAAGTGGCTCGCGGGATCTCGGAGTAGCAGGCTGCGCTTGATCAAACGCCGTTCGAAGAGTCGATCGACGGAGATGCCGAGGAAATGCCCGCTCACCACTCGAGCAGCACGAGAGTCGGGCAGGTCGGAGCAATCGTAGCGCGTGACGAAGCGTCCGAGTCCCCGGCGCTTCTTCATGCGGTGATAGGCTGACTGCGGCAGGGAAAGCGCCAAATGGCGATCGATCGTCCGCCCGGCACATTTGGGGATATGGTACACGAAATGGACCGGCGCGGCGCCGGCCCCCCGGTGTAGTCTCCCCGACAGAGCCGGCTCGTGTGACATTATCCCAACTGACATGACTACAAGAATGACCCCGCCATACTTAACAATCCCTTTAGCCGTTGGTTCCGCATGGCGATGCGGCGCGGGAGCCGCAAGGCTGATTTCTGCCATCAGGCCAGCCGCAGGCGGCGGGATCAGGGCAAAAACGGGGCAAGAATCCCGCCTCTAGCGCGAGCCTGCCGCAAGCTCTGTCCCGAGCAGTTCGTCATACACCGCGAGCGTCGCCCGCTGCATTTCCTGCAGGGTAAACCGGCTGGCCACATGGGCGCGGGCTCGTTGACCGATTGCCGCACGCGTCTCCGGCGACAGCGTCAGCGCCTCAACGAGAGACGCCGCAAGCGCCGCGGAATCGGCTGTTGGCACCACCCAGCCGGTGAAGCCGGCGCTCCTGGAGGCTGGGATCACATTTTCGGGAGCCGCGCCGACGTCTGTCACGATGACCGGGCAGCCAGCCGCTTGCGATTCGATGCTGGTCCGGCCGAAGGTCTCCGCGCCGATCGAGGCGACGACCGCCACATGGGCGAGCGCGAAGGCGGCGGGGATGTCGTCACAATGCCCCACGAGGCGTACGTGGTCTTGAAGGCCGGCGGCCTGGATCTGTGCCTCAAGCTCTCCACGGTAGCTGCCGCGGCCCTGGTCGTCGCCGGCAAGGATGACGACAGCATCGCCGAGCTCGTTCGCCGCGAGCATCTTCTGCGCCGCCTCGATGACATAGCGTTGGCCCTTCCAACTCGTAAGGCGTGCTGCATGAAGGACAATAGGCTGTCCTTCGCGCACGCCCCAGGCGGCGCGCAAGGCTTCCAGACGCGAAAGCACAATCGACCGAGGCTCAAATCGCGAAAGATCGATGCCGCGATAGATCACGCGCATGCGTTCCTGCGTCACGTGGTGGCGCGCGGCGATGAGCGCTGCGGTGTAATGCGAATTGGCGATGACGCGATCGCCGCGGGCCATGACGCTGCTGTAGAGCGTCTTGAACGGCACGCGGCTGCTATAGGCGCCGTGATAGGTGGTGACGAACGGGCGCTTGGTTCGGCGGGCGGCGAGAAACGCGCTCCAGGCCGGTGCACGGCTGCGCGCATGAATCAGCGTGACGTCGCGTTCCTCGACGATTTTCGCGAGCCGCCTTGCATTGGCGAGGATCGTGAGCGGGTTCTTGCTGGCCATGGGAAGCGGGAGGATCTCGCCGCCGGCCTCCTGCACCGCTGTTGCCATCCGCCCCCCTTCGGTGGCAACCAAAGCTTGAGCGCCGGTGCGTGTGAGCGCTTGCACGATCTCGACGGTCGATTGCTCGCTGCCGCCGGTCTCAAGCCGCGGCACGGCCTGCAATATGGTGACCTTTGCCATATGTCTCGTCTTCGGCGAAAAACGTAAGGACTGCCAGCGCTAACCTCGATGGACCACCAAGAACCACAATTCCTCGAACTTGGCCAAGGCCAGAAGCGCCGCCGCATCGCCTATCGCTTCGACCGGGGCAGCGATGAGACGAGCCCGGTTGTCGTCTGGCTGTCGGGCTTCATGTCCGACATGACGAGCACCAAGGTCGGCGCCCTGAGCGATTGGGCCTACGTGCAAGGTTACGCCATGCTGCGCTTCGACTATTCCGGCCATGGCCTCTCGGAAGGAAGCCTGCTCCAGGCCGCCGTCGGCGACTGGCTGGAAGAGGCCACCGCCATGCTCGCGCTTGCCGGTGAGAGGCGCTTGATCCTCGTCGGCTCGTCCTTAGGCGGTTGGATCGCGTTGCTGCTGGCCCGCGCGCTTGCCACATCCGGCGATACGCGGCTCGACGGCCTCGTGCTCATCGCGCCCGCCTGGGACATGACCGAGAAGCTGATGTGGGAGAAGATGTCGGCCAAAACGCGCGCGAAGGTCGAGACGGAAGGCGTCTTCTACGCGCCGTCAAACTACGACGATCCCTATCCCCTCACCAAGATTCTCATCGAGGAAGGCCGCAACCATCTTCTCGCCGAAGGCGATATCGAAGTCGCCGCGCCCGTACGTATCCTCCAAGGCATGCGCGACGAGGACGTGCCGTGGCAGCATGCCCTCGCGCTGGTGGAACTCTTGAAGGGCGACGATGTGGAACTCACGCTGGTCAAGGACGGCGATCACCGCCTGTCGGGGCCGGAAGACCTGCGCCGCCTTGAGCACACCGTCGGCGCCCTCATCGATCGGCCGTCTCCCGCGGCATGAGCGAGACGAGCCCTTCGCGGAACGTGGGATAGCGCAACTCCACGCCGAGCTCCGACTTGATCAGTGCATTTCCGATACGCCTGCTGCCTTGATAGAAGGTCCGCGCCATCGGTGAGAGATCCGCGTCCTCGAAGTCGATCTCCGGCGGCGGCTCCACGCCCATCATCTTTGCCGCATGGGCGACCACATCGCCGGGGTGCGGCCGGCTCGTCGTCGGCGACGTTGTAGATCGCGCCCGCGCGCGGCGCGCGATCGAGGCTTCAAGGACCCGGGCAATATCCTCCACATGGACGCGGCTGAAGACTTGTCCGTCCTTGTTGATCCGTCGCGCCGTGCCCTCTGCGAGCTTGTCGAACACGCTGCGTCCCGGACCGTAGATTCCGGCGAGGCGGAAGACATGCACCGGCACGCCGATCTCTTCCCCAAAATCGAGCCAGGCTTGCTCGGCCTGTACGCGCGCCTCTGTGCGCGGGCTGTTGGGCTTCGGCACCGTCTCCTCGCTGACCCAACTCCCATGCTGGTCGCCGTAGACACCGACGGTCGACAGATAGCCGATCCATTCAAGGTGCCGAGTTTGGCGATCTCGTTGCGATAGCTGGCGAGCACGGGATCGCCTTCGCCCCGGCGGGATCGAGTGCAGCAGATGCGTGGTGCCTTGCAGCAAGCGCGGCAGGTCTGAATTGCGCCTGTCGCCCGTGAACTGCGTTGCCTCATAGCCGTCGTCGCGCAATTGACTGATCTTCGGCTGCTCGCGCGCGGTACCGGCAATGGACCACCCTTGTGCGGCGAGACGCGAGGCGAGTTCCTGCGCCGAGAACCCGAGGCCGAAGGCAAACAAGCGGCTCACGCGGCGATCTCCAGCCACTCGCCGCGAACGGCGGGATCTTCCTCGGCGGCGACGCATGCTTTGCGCAAGGCGCGTGGCGTTGAGGCGCAAGACGCGACAGCGCCCACACGGCCATGGCCCGCACCAGCGGAGAGTCGTCGGAGAGCAGCGCCTCCACGTACGGCACCAGCGACACGTCGCGCGAGTTGCCCGCGGCGATCAGCACGTTGCGTACGAAGCGGTCGCGCCCCGTACGTTTGATGGGCGTGCCGCGAAAGCGCGCGCGAAAACTTGCGTCGTCGAGTGTGAGCAATTCCGCAAGCGGGGGATTATCGGCTTCGCCGCGCACGGCAAGTTTGGTCTCGTGCGAGCTTTGCGCGAACTTGTTCCAGGGGCACACAGCGAGGCAATCGTCACAGCCGTAGATGCGGTTGCCCATCTTCGCCCGGAAGCGCGCCGCGATATGCCCTTTATGCTCGATGGTGAGATAGGAGATGCACTTGCGCGCGTCGATCTCGTAGGGCGCGGTGAAGGCGTTCGTGGGGCACGCATCGAGACAGCGCCGGCAGGCGCCGCAATGGTCCTGCTCGGGCGCGTCCCCTTCGATCTCGGCGCTGGTGAAGATCGAGCCGAGAAACAGCCATGAGCCGAACTCCCGCGACACCAGATTCGTATGCTTGCCTTGCCAGCCGAGCCCGGCTTTCGCCGCGAGCGGCTTCTCCATCACCGGCGCGGTATCGACGAACACCTTTACGTCGCCGCCCGCGAGCGCTTGCACATCCCCCGCAAGCTGCTTGAGCTTTTTCTTGATGACGTCGTGATAGTCGGCGCGCTTGGCGTAGATCGAGATGGCGCCATGCGACGGCGCATCGAGAGCGGCGAGCGGATCCATGCCTTCGCCGTAGTTCAGGCCGAGCAGAATGACGCTCCTTGCCTCGGGCCATAGGGCCCGCGGGGCCTTGCGGCGGTCCGCCGTCCCGGCGAGCCAGCCCATGTCGCCCTCACGGCCCTCCGCGAGAAAGGCATCGAGCGCGGCACCTGCCCCGTCCGGCGCATCGGCCGAGGTGAAGCGCACGGCGTCGAAGCCGAGCGCCTTGGCTCTGTCCGCAACCTGAGATTTCAGCGTCTGCGCCATGCCCACTCTCGGCCCGCGGGCATCCTCAGAAATCGAGGTCGGCATACGTCCCCGAAGGGGTGAAGCCCGCGACGCGGTCCTGTAACAGCGGCCGGAAGGAAGGCCGCGACTTTACGAGCGCATACCAGTTCTTGGCCGGCTCGAACTCTTCCCAAGGCACCTCGCCGAGATAATCGAGCGCCGACAAATGCGCCGCGGCCGCCAGATCGGCGAAGCTCATGGCGTCGCCCGCAAGCCAGCTCCGGGTCTCGGTGAGATGCCCGATATAGGTTAGATGATAGCGCAGATTGTCGTGTCCGGCCCGCATGGCTTCCATATTGGGCGAAGAGCTTTGCGGCCCAAAGCGCCGGAACACCTTCTCCACCACCAGATAGTCCGTCACCTCGTCTTGAAACTTGCGGTGGAACCAATCCACCAGCCGGCGCACTTCGGCGCGCGCGGCCGGATCGCCGGGAAAGGGTTGAAAGCCGCGCACGGGCCGCTCGTCCATCGTGTCGGCAAGATATTCGGAGATCGCGTAGGCGCCCGCGATCGCGCCACCCTCCTCTGGGATGAAGACCGGCAGCGTGCCCGCAGGGTTCAGGACCAGAAATTCCGGCCGCCACTCCCAGGGCCGCTCTTCCTCAAGCTCGACCTCGACCCCGCACTCGTCGAGCGCAAGCCGAATTGACCTGGAGAAGGCGCATAGGGGATGGTGGAGGAGATTCGCCATCAGGGCTTGCGTGGCTATTCGGTAGAAATTGAATCGCGCGGGGCGCGAGAGCCTCGTATAGAACCTGCGCGCTCACCGAACAAGCCGCGCGACGAGGGACCATGACGATAGAGCAGATCATCGTGATCGCGGTGGTGCAGGGTATCACCGAGTTTCTGCCGATTTCGTCCTCGGGACACCTGATCCTCGTCCCCTATATTCTGCATTGGCCCGACCAAGGCCAATTCGTCGACGTCATGGTGCATGTGGGCACCCTGTTCGCGATTCTCATCTACTTCTGGCGCGACGTCTGGCGCATCACGCTCGGCGGCATGGAGCTGTTCAAAGGCAAGGTTACCAACGACGGCAAGCTCGCCATCTACATCGTGCTGGCGACCATCCCGGCTGTCGCCTTCGGGCTGTTTCTCAAGAAATTCGGTTTCGGCGATCTTGAGCGCAGCGTGACCATCGTGGCCTGGAACACCGTGCTCTACGGCCTGTTGATGCTGGTCGCCGACATGGTCGGCCCCCAGGTCCGGACCCTCGAGAAGATGACCCTCGGCAGCGCGATGATTATTGGCGTGGCCCAGGCGCTCGCGCTTATCCCGGGCACCAGCCGCTCCGGCGTGACCATGACCGCCGCGCGTTTTCTCGGCTTCACACGCCCGGACGCGGCACGCTTCTCTTTCCTGCTCGGCATTCCGGCCATCGCCGGCGCGGCGTGCTCACCGTGGGCGAAGCGCTCGCCGCTGGCGACACCATCACAATGGATGCGGTCTACTGCGCGATACTCACGTTTTTCGCAGGTCTGGCCGCGATCGCCTTTCTGATGGCGCTGGTGCGGCGGATCAGCTTCCTGCCCTTCGTGCTCTACAGGATGGTTCTCGGCGGCTTCCTGCTGTTCATGATCTACGGCTGAGACAGACTACGCCTTGTAGACCGAGAACTGCCCGCGCGGGCGGAACTGCTCCAGATAGTCAGGCACGACGCTCGCCACCGGCACGGGCTCGATGCCGAGGCTCTCCAGTGTACGTCCCGCCTTGATGGCCACATCGCTGACCACGTTGTCGCGTTCGAGAAGCCGTACCTGATCCAAGGTCAGCGGCGGGTTCGGCAGCCATTGCAGAAAAGCGCCCTGGAGCTTGGCGAGCCAGAACGGCAGCGGTACGAGGGGCCGCGAGCGCATCGTGTAGGTCAGCACGCGCTCCATCACCTCGCGCATGGTGAGGACTTCTGGGCCACCGAGCTCGTAGGGCGCCTCGGCCGCCGCGCGGCCCTCAAGTGCCGCCACGATGGTCTGGGCCACGTCTCCCACGAACACCGGCTGGAATTTGGTGTGTCCGCCGCCGATCAAGGGCAGCAACGGCGAAATGCGTGCCAGCGCCGCGAAGCGATTGAAAAACTCGTCTTCCGGTCCGAACACCACCGACGGTCGGATGATCGTGGCATCCGGCAGCACGTCTTTGACCGCGGCTTCCCCCTCCGCCTTGGTGCGGGCGAAATCCGAGGCTGAATCCGCGTCGGCGCCGATGGCCGAGACATGCACGAAAGCCCGCGCGCCGGCAGCTTTGGCCGCCTTAGCCACGTTGCCTGCGCCTTCGTCTTGGACGGACTTGAAGGTCTGCTTGCCCGCGGAAAATAGGATGCCGACCAGATTGACGATGGCGTCCGCGTCCACGGCGGCCGTGATCAGGGAGTCCGGATAGCGCACGTTGGCCTGAACCGGCACGATCTGGCCGACCCCGCCGAGGGGCTGCAGGTGTCCGGCAAGCTCGGGACGCCGGACTGCGATGCGCATACGCGCGCCCGTCCGCGCAATGGCCCGGACCAAGTGACGGCCCAGGAAGCCCGAGCCCCCGTAGACGGTCACGAGCGCCCGATTGTTGAGTGTAATGGCCACTTAGATGCCTCTTAACCCGACCGCGGTATTGTGCACAGCAATACACGAGGGAAGCAAAGCCTTGAAGGCGCTTCTCCAGGCAATTGACAACGAGAAGCCCCGATCGTACCTGAACGCACTCAAGCCCAGGTGGCGGAACTGGTAGACGCGCTAGCTTCAGGTGCTAGTGCCCGAAAGGGCGTGGAAGTTCGAGTCTTCTCCTGGGCACCATTCCCGCCCCGTTGCCGTGCGGCAACGGGCGCCAACGACGGCAGGTGAGACAGCTTTGAGTGAAGCCCCGACCGTCGAATTCTTCAAGGGTGATCTGCCCCAAGGCCGCTTCAGGGCTAAGGCCATCGCCATCGATACCGAGACGCTCGGGCTCAATCCGCATCGCGACCGGCTGTGCCTCGTGCAGCTCTCCGACGGCGACGGCAGCGCCGCTCTCGTCCAGGTCTCCGAACCTTACGATGCGCCGGAGCTTAAGCGGCTGCTTGCCGACGACAGCGTCCTCAAGATCTTTCATTACGCCCGCTTCGACGTGGCCGTGCTGAAGCACTTCCTCGGCGTCATGGCGAAGCCTGTCTATTGCACCAAGATCGCTTCCAAGCTGGCCCGCACCTATACGGATAAGCACGGCCTGAAGGATATCTGCCGGGAACTGCTGGGCGTCGAGCTCTCAAAGCAGCAGCAATCCTCCGATTGGGCGGCCCCGGATCTGACCCCCGAGCAGCTCAATTACGCGGCGAGCGATGTGCTATATTTGCACGCGCTGAAAGATCGTCTCGATGCGATGCTGAAGCGCGAAGGCCGCGACCACTTGGCGCGCGCCTGCTTCGAATTCCTGCCGACGCGGGCCGAGCTCGACCTCGAAGGCTGGGCCGAGATGGATGTCTTCGCCCATTAGCGCGGCCAAAAGCCCCGAAATTCAAAGGCTCACGGTCGCAATCTGATCAAAGTCCTGCGGCTAGGTTAGGCTGGGTGGGCACAGAAGCCGGGGTCCCGCGAATTATTGGCGGATATTATGGCATATGAGGCGAATCTCGTTGGCGGAGGCCGGCACCATACCGTGCGGTCGGCGGACGAGCGCGAGCGTGCCTTCCTTAGCGCCGAGCGTCACAGCCGTATCGTGCACATCCTGCGCCGGGCGCTGCCGGTCGTCGCGATCCTCGTACTGGCGGCATACTTTGTTTCCACCAGGATGAGCGTCACCGTCGGCGACCTCACGGCAAGCATCGACGGCATGGAGATCGCCGACGGCAATCTGCGTATGCTCAATCCCACGCTGAAAGGCGCCGACAAAAAGAACGGCGACTACGTGATAAAGGCGGAATACGCCGATCAAGAAGTGAAGAACCCCAATCTCATCAAGCTCCACGCCATCACGGCCGACGTGTCGAATCCGTCCGGCGGCTGGTCCAAGATGAAAGCCGTGCGGGGCAAGTTCGATAGCAAGACCGAACGGTTGTTGATGAAGGATCGCATCACCATCGAGACGAGCGCGGGCGTGACCGGCGAGCTTTCATACGCCACGCTCGATATGGCGACGCAGACGTTGCGGTCCCACAATCCCGTCTTCTTCAAGCTGACCAACGGCACCGTGCGCGCGAACGCTTTGACGCTGCGGTCCCGGGAGAACACCCTGATATTCCGCGGCAAGGTGGCCGTTCACCTGATCGGCAAGAAGAAGGCCGCCGCAAGTACCGCACCGCAAGCCGCCGCGCCATCGCAGCCCGCGGCGCCATCACAGCCGGTCCCGCAACAAGCGCCCGTCGCCGCAAGCACACCCCAGGCCGCGCCACAACCGATGGAGCCGCAATGAGCCGGCGAGGGAGCGCCAGGTCCGTATCCGGCATCGTGGGCGGTGCGCTCGCCGTGCTGATGGCGCTTGCGGGCCCGGCGCCGGCGCAGACCCTCAACAACACGTTCGGCGGCCTCTCTGAGAATTCCGATCAACCGATCGATATCGAGTCGGATACGCTCACTGTCTACGACGCGAAGAAATATGCGACCTTCAAGGGCAACGTGAAGGCGGTACAGGGCACGACCACGCTGCGTGCCATAGAGCTTGACGTCCACTATGTCGGCGGCGCGAACAAGCTGACCGGGCAAAGTGAAGAGACAGCGCCGGTCGCCCCTCAGCAGGCGACCCAGCAGGCAAAGGGCGATGCCGACAGCGCGGAATCGCGGATCAACAAGATCGAGGCGCGCGGCAGCGTCGTCATCACCAGCGAGGACGACCAGACCACCACGAGCGACTGGGCCGTCTACGACGTCCCCGCGGGGCTGGTAACCGTGGGTGGCAATGTGGTGTTATCGCAAGGTCAGAATGTGCTAAAGGGTGACCGGCTTGTCATCGACCTGAAGACGGGTGAAAGCCGGTTCGAAAACACCGGAACCGCCGCGACTGGGGGACGCCGGATTCGTGCGCTTTTCATGCCCAAGGACGGGGCAAAGCCCGGGGACGCCAAACCCAAGCGCAAGAAGGCCGGGGACGATGCCGCCGCGAGCCCGCAAGCGCCGAGCGGGCCTGCGGTCGACGACAACGAGCCGTTGCCGCTCGTACCTGAGTTTCGATAGACGCACCGAGCGCTTTATCCGATCTTAACGGGCCGGCGCTTCAACTAGGAGCGAAAGGGTCAGTGGGCAAGTTGCTGTCGTTCCCAAGCCTTCAGGCAGTCGCTGCCCAAGAGGTCGCCGCACCGGTGCAGCCGTTGCGCGCGAACCGGAAGGACTGCATGAGGCCGGCAATGGCTGGCTCACCATCCGCTCCGTCGTTAAAAGCTTCAAGAAGCGCATGGTCGTGCGCGGCGTCAGCCTGGACCTCGCCCGTGGCGAGGCCGTGGGCTGCTCGGCCCCAACGGCGCGGGCAAGACCACGGTGTTTTACATGATCACGGGTCTGATCCCCGCCGATGAGGGCTCCATCAAGATCGACGGGCGGGACGTGACCAAAATGCCGATGTACCGGCGCGCGCGGCTCGGCATCGGCTATCTGCCGCAGGAGGCTTCGATCTTTCGCGGCCTCACGGTGGAGGAGAACATCCTCGCCGTGCTCGAGATGGTCGAACCCGACAAGAAGGAGCGCCAGCTTCAGCTCGACTCCTTGCTCGAGGAGTTCCGCATCACGCGCCTGAGAAAATCACCGTCCATGCGGCTGTCGGGCGGTGAGCGCCGCCGCGTCGAGATCGCCCGCGCGCTCGCCTCGCGGCCGTCCTTCATGCTTCTTGACGAGCCCTTCGCGGGCATCGATCCCATCGCCGTCGGCGACATCCGCGCGCTGGTGCGCCATCTCACCGAGCGCGGCATCGGCGTCCTGATTACCGATCACAACGTGCGTGAGACGCTCGATCTTGTCAGCCGGGCCTATATCATCCATGACGGCATGGTCCTGACCCACGGGACCACGCACGATATCGTCAACAATGAAGACGTGCGGCGCGTCTACCTTGGTGACGAGTTCAAGATATGAGTTCCTGATCGCGAGTGAGTTCGTAAATGGCGATCACAACAAAGCTCGAGCTTCGCCAGACGCACAGTCTGGTCATGACGCCGCAACTCCAGCAGGCGATCAAGCTTCTGCAACTCTCCAACATGGAGCTCGCGACATTCGTCGACGGCGAATTGGAGCGCAATCCACTGCTTGAACGGGCGGAGACGGACGAGCCGAACGGTGCCGACGACGACCGTCCCCTTGAGAACGGTGAAGCGAAGAAAGACAGCGGGAGCGAAAGCGGCAGCGAGGCCAGCGGCGATGCCGGCACCGATAGCGGCGACAGCGACGATTGGGTCGATCTGGAGACCGGCAACGATACCGGCCGCACGGACGATCTCGATGCCGACCCGCAAGACATGTTTCCCGACTCGGAGAACTTCATCCCCGGCGCCCTGACCGATTCCGGCTGGACCGGACTTTCGCAAGGGCCGCGCGCAGAGTCCGACGAAGGCTCCAATCTCGAAGCCTATGTGGCCGAGCAGAAGACGCTACGGGATCACCTCTGCGACCAACTCGTCCTCGCTTTCGCAGATCCCGCGCAACGCCTGATCGGACGGCACATTATCGACATGACTGACGAGGCGGGCTATTTGCGCGGCGAGCTCGATGGCCTCGCGGAGCTTCTGGGCGCGCCCATGGAACTCGTCGAGGAAACCCTGACCGTCATGCAAGGCTTCGAGCCATGCGGCGTTTTCGCCCGCGACCTTCGCGAGTGTCTGACGCTTCAGCTGAAGGAGCAGGACCGTTGCGATCCGGCCATGGCCGCGCTTCTCGACAATTTGCATTTACTCGCGGCCCACGACCTCGTCGCGTTGAAGCGCGCCGCCAGCGTCTCCGACGAAGATCTTTCCGACATGATCGCCGAGGTGAGGCGCCTCAATCCGAAGCCCGGACTGAAATACGGATCGGCGCCGGCGCAACCGATCGTTCCTGACGTGCTCGTGCGGTCGCTTCCCGACGGGAGCTACCACGTCGAACTGAACTCCGACACGCTCCCGCGCGTGCTCGTCAATCAGACCTATTACGCGACGGTCTCAAAATCGAAGATGCGCAAGGAGGATAAGAGCTACTTGGTGGACTGCTTGCAGACTGCGAACTGGCTGGTGAAAAGTCTCGACCAGCGCGCCCGGACCATTCTGAAAGTCGCGCAGGAGATCGTGCGCCAGCAGGATGGTTTCTTCACCTACGGCGTCCGGCATTTGCGGCCGCTCAATCTGAAGACCGTGGCCGACGCCATCTCCATGCATGAATCCACGGTGAGCCGCGTCACCGCCAACAAATACATGGCCACCAATCGCGGCCTGTTTGAACTCAAATATTTCTTTACCTCGGCGATCGCGCCACGGGCGAGGGGCGACTTTCACTCCTCTGAAGCCGTCCGCCACCGCATTCGCGAAATGATCGACGCGGAACCCGCGGCGGACGTCCTCTCCGACGACAAGATCGTCGATCGCCTAAAGGGCGACGGCATCGATATTGCACGGCGTACGGTGGCGAAATACCGCGAGGCGTTGGGGATTCCCTCTTCGGTCCAGCGCCGCCGGCTGAAACGCATCGCTTTGGCGGCAAGCGCCTGACCGGCACATCTAACGTGCTGTTCGCACGCGCGAATCGTGTAAAGAGGTAAGAGGAACGGAATGCGTTTGACACCCTCCGAGTGGGGGTCTAGCTTCCCGCCCCGCGGTGGAGGCCTATTGTGGATGGGCCAGGGCGTCACGGTTCGCTCTGTCAGAGTTAGGCCTCCCAAGATGTGATATGCGCGCCGGGAAGCGCTGGTCAGCAAGGATTTGACAGTCTTCCTCGGGCAATGGCGACAACACAAGTTACCGAACAGATTCTGGAGCTTCTCGAGGCTTTTGCGCGGTTGCGTCCAGGAATGCGTTGTAGACATCGCCGGGAACTACGTGGGGCACGGGCCGTCGGGGCTAGTGTACATCGACAACGAGTACGGGACATCCCGCGGCAGCGATTGCTAGCGGGAAGGAAAGCGTGAGCGAATTGTCGGCCGTCAAATGCCGTTCGCTCCCTGGAAAGTCACACGGGTAGTCTAAAATGCATTTAGGTGATCTCATCGCACCCGAGGCTGTGAAGCCTTCGCTCAAGGTCAAGAACAAGAAGCAACTGCTCACGGAGCTTGCCGCGTGCGCGTCGCGCTCCTGTGGTCTGCAAGAGCGCGACATCTTCGATGTTCTTTTGCAGCGCGAGCGGCTCGGCTCTACCGGCCTTGGTCAGGGCGTCGCCATTCCCCACGGCAAAATGGCCGGCCTGAAGCAGATTGTCGGTGTGTTCGCGCGCCTGGCGGACCCTGTCGATTTCGATGCGGCCGACGGCGAGCCGGTCGATATCGTGTTCCTGCTGCTGGCCCCTGAAGGCGCTGGTGCCGATCACCTGAAGGCGCTGGCGCGCATTTCGCGCCTGCTCCGCGAGGGCTCGGCCGTGGAGAAGCTCAGGGCCTCCAAGGACGCGAGCGCGCTCTACGCCGTCCTCACCCAGGAAGAAGCCTCGTCCCACGCCGCCTAGCGCGGCGCAAGTTGGCGATCATCTCGTTCACGACCTGGGCCATGGCCATCGCCGCGCCGAAATCGAATTGGTTGATGGCGATGAAGACCGCGACGTCACGGGCCGGCGCGAATGCGATGTAGCAAAAAATTCCCTGTAAGCCGCCGGCTTTCTGCAGGATCAGGGGCCGATCGCCTTCCGGCATCATCACGACCCAGCCCAGGCTCATAGCGTCCATATGGCCTGACTCGTCCATGCCCGAAACGGGTGCGAGTCCGTCTCGCACGAGATAGGCCGCGTGATCGAGCATCCGTGCCTCCGCGCCGTCCGGCGACAGACGGTCCAGGTGCCACTGCATCCAGCGCAGCAAATCGTTGGGCGTCGAGTAGAGGCCGCCAGACCCGACGATAACGTCGCCGGTTGGCACGTCGGGAAGCGCTTTGCCGTCGAAGCCGTGGCCCTGCATCAGCCGCCTCTTCTGATCGCCTGAAGGGGCAAAGGTCGTGTCCTTCATGCGGAGCGGCCCGGTCACGTGTTTCTCGAGCAGCTCGGGATAGGGCGTCTTCGCCGCCTCGGACAGTCCGATGGACAGGAGGTCGAAAGCGAAGTTCGAGTAGAGAACACCGGTCCCGGGCGCGTAGAGAAGCTTCTCGGTCTTCAGCCAAATCCGAGAATGCTTGGCGCGTGATCGGTGCGAACGGGTTGTCGGCAGGGCCTTGCTCATGCGGCACCTCGCGGGGCAGCCCGGCCGACTGGGTGGCGATATCAAAACGGATCTCGGACACGTTCGGGTCGCGCCGGTGCCGAGGTCGGGCGCGAGCGAACCGAGCTTCTGTGTGAGCGACACCGTGCCGTCGGCAGCGAGATGCGCGAGCGCTTGGCCTGTGAAAGCCTTGGTGATCGAGCCAATGCGCATGACGGTGTCGCCGTCTGGCGCTTCGCCTCCGTCCGTCGCCTCGCCGAACCCATAAATGGCGGTCTCGCCGTTGCGGACCGCGCCGATAACGAGCCCAGGGACTTTCTGCTCAAGGAAAAAAACGGTGCCGGTGAAGGACACGATCTCGTCGAGAAGGGCGTCCTCGGCGATCGCCTGGCTCGATGCCGGAAACGCGACGCAAGCGGCTGCCAGTAGACCGAATGCAGTGCGCCGAACGCTATACGTCGTCAAGTCGTTGGTCATCGCCGTCGCGCCTCCCAGGTTTCTCGGGAGACGACTATGCCTCCAGCCGCTGAGACACGCCAGGCGAACGGAAGTTGAGTGATCGTCTAGGGTGAAGAACTAGTGCACGCTCACCGGCACGAGGTCGTTCTCGATGGCATTGGCGATGGCCGCGCCGCGGCTGTCGGTCAGCGCGATCGGTGTGCCGTCGGCGCCGAGCACGGCATAGAGGTCGATGCCCTCGGGCGCATCGTCCAGGGCCGGAAACAGTTCCGTCGCAGCGTCGGAATCGAGCTGCTTGATGTACGCGACCTCGCCGTCGCCGAGAAGCGCTAGCTCCTTCAGGCTCATCAACGGGCGGATCTCTTCGTTTTCAATCTTGTTCATTCGAACTCCGGTTCCTCGTGCGGAAGCTGGCCGCGGCAAAAGCGCGGATTTCAGCGCGCAGGCTTGATGCCTACCTTGAGGACTCGTTTCTCCCTATGCGGCCGCTCCAGCTCGATGGCAAGGAGTCCATTATGCAATTCTGCATTACGCACTTCGACCCCGCTGGCAAGCGCGAAGGTCCGTTTGAAATGTCGCGCGGCGATGCCACGGTGAAGATAGTCCTTCGGACCTTCGTCGCGTTTCACGCCGCGGATCAGAAGCTCGCCGTCCTCGACGCTCACGTCAAGCTCGTCCCGGGCAAATCCCGCCACGGCAAGAGTGATCCGCAAGGCCTCAGGCCCGCCATCGTTTTCGGGCAGCAGTTCGATATTGTAGGGCGGATAGCCGCCCTCGGCTGTCTTTGCCGCGGTGGCGCGTCCGCCTGTAAGGCTTAACCAAAGATTGCCGTCATGGAGTGTCATGCGATGTCCTGATAAACCAAGTCGGATATGGGAAGCCGACCAGTGAATTCAAGCAGGACACACTAGGGCTTGAACGGCCGCTGCGGCGTTGTGGGAGCTCGCTAGGCGTCCGGGCCGCGGTCCTCGCCGACGACATGCAGGCGGTGGACCACCAAGTCGTCGATCTCCACCTCACCAAGATGCAGTTTCCGCATGTCAGCCCGGCGCACGCTCAATCGGCCAATGGCGAGCGCGCCGATAGCCAGCGCTCCAACCGCAAGCGCACCGAGGCAAGCGCGCCAACGGCAGCCGCGCCAGAAGCGACCGCGGGAACCCCCACGGGCGGCAGCGTAAGATCGCGTCCCTTCAATCTGTCTCGGCCTCTCATGATCTCGCTCTCCGGGATGTCTTCCGATACGCGGCAAACAATAGCTGGGTTTACCAGGCAAACGTGGCGCGTCTTCCGAACAAACCTCCCCTTGACGTCTAAACCTACTAGTAGGTAGGCTGTCTCGGACAGGGATGTTCGCAATGAGTTTGGACACCAGAGAGCGGCTGCTACGGGAAACGGAAGTCCTGTTGCGTACCAAAGGCTACGCGGCCTTCAGCTACGCGGACCTCGCCGAGCGTATCGGTATCCGCAAGGCGAGCATCCATCACCATTTCCGCACCAAGGAAGAGCTTGGCGCGGCCCTGATCGACACCTACCTGGTCAAGTTCGAAGCGGACCTCGCCCAGATACTCGGTCAGGAGCGCGAGGCGATCCCGCGGCTTCGGCGCTACGCGGGCTTCTTCACCGCCAGCATGCGCGAAGGGATGATGCCGCTGTGCGGCGCGTTATCGGCGGAGACCGCGGCACTTCCGCTCGCCATGCAGCAACGCGTGCGCCACTTCTTCGAATTGCATCTCGCCTGGCTTCGCACCGTCCTGAAAGAGGGCGTGAAGGCGGGGGAGCTCGGCCCGGACCTCGATGTGGGCGAGACGGCGTCACTCGTTCTGAGCGCATTGGAGGGCGCAAGTCTCGTGGCCTGGGCGCTCAAGGATGCCTCCGTCATCACACCCGCCTTCGAACAGGTGGTGTCGCGCTTGATCGACTCAACCAGCACCAACAACCCAATTAGGGAGTAGACAAATGAGCCTCAAGAAATTCGTGATCGAAAGAGACATTCCCAAGGTCGGCACGCTCAATGCCGAAGAGCTTGCCGGCGCCGCCGCCAAGTCCAATGCGGCGCTATGCCAGATCGGCGCCAAGGACATTCAATGGGTCCAGAGCTACGTCGCCGGCGACAAGACGTCTGCATCTATCTCGCAAGCGATGAGGGCGCGATCAAAAAGCACGCGGAGCTCAGCGGCTTTCCCGCAACCAAGATCACTGAGATCGTGGAGGTCATCGACCCGGCGACGGCCGGCTAAGCTAAAGGGATTAGGGTTTTGGTGGAGCCAGACGGGATCGAACCGACGACCTCGTGAATGCCATTCACGCGC
>NZ_LPWD01000019.1 GCF_001723295.1 Methyloceanibacter marginalis | reverse complement strand
CGGCCTTCGCGCCCGCGCGTCGAGCGCGATGGCCTCCGCATGGGGGCGGCCGCCTGGGGCGGTCCAGCCGCGGCCGGCGATCTCGCCCGAAGGCGTGACCACCACCGCGCCTACGGATGGATTTGGCCAGGCCAGGCCCAAGCCGCGCCGCGCGAGGCGAATGGCTTGCGCCATATGGTACTCGTCGCGCGTGTTCATGGAAAAGGTGCCAGCCTAATCTTCGGCAATGGCGGTTTCGTCGGCATCGACATCGGCGTCCTCGCCATCTGTCCCGGCTAGTTCGCCGAGCAGCGCCTCGAAATCCTTGGCCTCGCGGAAGTTCTTATACACCGAGGCGAAGCGCACATAGGCCACGTCGTCGAGGCCTTTCAGCGCTTCCATCACCAAATGTCCGATGGTCTCGGAGCGGATATCGCCTTCGCCCATGTTCTCGAGGCGGCGCACGATGCCGCTGACCATGCGCTCGACGCGCTCGGGATCGACCGGGCGTTTGCGCAACGCGATCTGCACCGAGCGCATGAGCTTGTCACGGTCGAACGGGATGCGGCGTCCGCTCCGTTTGATCACGGTCAGCTCGCGCAACTGCACCCGCTCGAACGTGGTGTAGCGGCCACCGCAATCCGCGCAAACGCGGCGGCGCCTGATCGTGGTGTGATCCTCGCTAGGGCGAGAGTCCTTCACCTGCGTGTTGGTGCTGCCGCAATAGGGGCACCGCATGGGCGACCGCCCTCCCCTTGTTCACCGTCACGCCCGAGGCTTACTCGTAAATCGGGAAGCGCTCGCAAAGTTCAATGGCGCGCTGCTTCACGTTCTTCTCGACGTCCGTGTTGCCCTCATCGCCGTTGGCCGCCAGGCGTCCAGAACTTCGAGGATCATGCTGCCGACCGTTTGGAACTCCGTCACGCCAAAGCCGCGGGTGGTCCCGGCCGGCGAACCAAGGCGAATACCCGACGTGATCATGGGCTTCTCCGGATCGAACGGCACGCCATTCTTGTTGCAGGTAATATGCGCGCGGCCGAGCGCG
>NZ_LPWD01000018.1 GCF_001723295.1 Methyloceanibacter marginalis | reverse complement strand
CTCGCCTAACCGTAAGGGATAAAAGGCGCCTTTGGACGCGGTGCGGCTTTTGCCGAATGCCGGAAAAGCTGGTAAAGGGGCCCGTTTCCCGCACCGCGGCTCCCCAGCTTCGCCAGGTGAGCGCGCGGGTCCAAGAGAGGCGCCCAGCGACCCGCCATGGCCAACGCCATTTTCGTCCTAAACGGCCCAAATTTGAACCTGCTCGGCACACGCGAGCCGGAGGTCTATGGCACCGAGACGTTGGAAGACCTGCACGCGCGCTGCGACCGGAAGGCGCACGCGCTGGGCTTCGTCGTGGACTTCCGGCAAAGCAACACCGAGGGCGAGCTGGTGAACTGGATTCAGGAGGCGCGCACGGACGCATCCGGCCTGATCGTCAATGCCGGCGCTTTCACCCACACCTCGATCGCCATGCTGGACGCGCTGCTCGCTTGTCCGGTACCCATTGTGGAGGTGCATCTGTCGAACATTTTCACCCGCGAGCCGTTCCGCCACCGGTCCTATATTTCACAGGCCGCCAAGGGCGTGATCTGCGGCTTCGGAGGCTTGGGCTACGAGCTTGCGATCGAGGCGCTGGTCGCCGCGATCTCTCGGGCCAAAGCAGGTTGATGGACAAGAAAGGACACCGATGACCAAAGACGGGCCGACCCTCGACAAAGACCTCATCAGAGAGCTCGCGGAGCTTCTGGAGGAGACCGGTCTGACCGAGATCGAGATCGAACTCGAGGGGCGCCGCTTCAGGGTGGCCCGTGGCGTCAATCTCACCACGACGCTGACCACGACCGGCAATGGCGGGTCCTTGCCGGTCGAGCATCATGAGCATCGCGAGCCGAAGCGCGCCTCCCAGTCCGAGGAGGCCGCCGCGCATCCCGGGACCGTCTCCTCGCCGATGGTGGGCACCGCCTACCGTTCGCCGGAGCCGGGCGCGCCGCCTTTCGTAGAGGCCGGCTCACGCGTGGTCGCGGGGCAGACCCTGCTCATCATCGAAGCCATGAAGACCATGAACCATATCCCCTCGCCCAAGGCCGGCAAAGTCATCGCCATCTTGATCGAGGACGGCCAGCCGGTCGAATACGGCGAGCCGCTCGTGGTGATTGAGCAGCAATAGCCCTCGATGTTCGACAAGATCCTGATCGCCAACCGGGGAGAGATCGCCCTTCGCATCGAGCGGGCGTGCAAGGAGCTTGGCGTCGCCACGGTCGCCGTCCACTCCACGGCAGACGCGCACGCCATGCATGTCAGGCTTGCCGACGAGAGCGTGTGTATCGGCGCCCCGCCGGCCAAGGACAGCTATCTCAACATTCCGGCCATCGTCGCGGCTTGCGAGATCACCGGCGCCGACGCGGTGCATCCCGGCTACGGCTTTCTTGCCGAGAACGCCCGCTTCGCCGAGATCCTGGACGAGCACAAGATCGCCTTTATCGGGCCGACCGCCGAGCACGTCCGGTTGATGGGCGACAAGATCAAGGCCAAGGAAACGGCGAAGGCGCTGGGCATCCCCGTGGTGCCCGGCTCGGATGGGCCGGTCACCAAATTCGAGGACGCCAAGGCTATTGCCAAGGAGATCGGCTATCCGATCATGGTCAAGGCCTCGGCCGGCGGCGGCGGACGCGGCATGAAGCTCGCCCATTTCGAGAACGAGCTCGAGGCCGCCTGCCACGGCACGCAACGAGGCGCGCGCCGCCTCGGCGA
>NZ_LPWD01000017.1 GCF_001723295.1 Methyloceanibacter marginalis | reverse complement strand
GGCTCGCCGAATGCGCCTCAGCCGCTACTTCCTGCCACTCTTGCGCGACGATCCCAAGGAGGCGGAGATCGTCTCGCACCGGCTGATGCTGCGCGCTGGCCTCATCCGCCAGTCGAGCGCCGGCATCTATTCCTGGCTTCCCCTCGGTCATCGGGTGCTGCGCAAGATTGAACAGATCGTACGCGAGGAGCAGAACCGGGCCGGCGCCATCGAGCTACTCATGCCCACCATCCAGCCCGCGGAGCTGTGGCGGGAGAGCGGCCGCTACGAGGCATATGGCAAGGAGATGCTGCGCATCGCGGACCGCCACGAGCGGGACATGCTCTACGGGCCGACCAACGAGGAAATGATCACCGAGATCTTCCGCGCAGGCGCCAAGTCCTACAAGGACGTGCCTCGCATCCTCTATCATATCCAATGGAAATTCCGCGACGAGGTCCGACCGCGCTTCGGCGTTATGCGTGGTCGCGAATTCCTGATGAAGGATTCATACTCGTTCGACCTCGATAAAGAGGGCGCCGTCAAATCGTACAACAAGATGTTCGTCGCCTATTTACGCACCTTCGCCCGCATGGGCCTTCGCGCGGTGCCGATGCGGGCGGAGACAGGCCCGATCGGCGGCGATCTCTCCCACGAGTTCATTATTCTTGCCGAGACCGGAGAGTCCCAAGTGTACTGCCACAAGGATCTCGTGGCGATGCCGGCACCGCCACGGGACGTGGACTACGAGAGCGACCTCACGTCTTATGTCCGTCAACGCACCGAGCTGTACGCCGCCACCGACGATGTGCACGACGCCGAGCGCTTCAACAGCGAAGTGCCTGCCGATATGCAGCTTTCGGCGCGCGGCATCGAGGTGGGGCAAGTCTTCTATTTTGGCACGAAATACTCCGAGGCCATGGGCGCCAAGGTGCAAGGCCCGGACGGCGGGCTCGTCCCGGTGGAGATGGGGTCCTATGGTATCGGCGTCTCCAGGCTTGCCGGCGCCATCATCGAAGCCTCCCACGACGATGCGGGCATCATCTGGCCCCAAGCCGTCGCGCCGTTCGATGTCGGGCTGATCAACCTGAAGGTGGGAGATGCCGAGAACGATGCCGCATGCGAGGTTTTCTATGCACAGCTGCAAGCGGCGGGATTCGAGGTCCTCTATGACGACCGTGACGACAGGGCAGGGGCCAAATTCGCCGCCATGGATCTTATCGGTCTCCCCTGGCAGCTGATCGTCGGGCCCAAGAGCCTGAAGGCCGGCGAGGTCGAGCTGAAAGAGCGCGCCACGGGCGCCCGCCATAGTCTTACCTTCGAGGCCGCGTTGACTAAGCTGGTCGAGGCGGCGGAAGAGGCGCGAAAGGAAGGGGCATGAGTTCGGCCACGAGCACACGGGCATTCGCGCATTCGAATGGATGGTGGCGCTGCGATACTTGCGGGCGCGCCGCAAGGAAGGCTTCATCTCGGTGATCGCCGGATTTTCATTCATCGGCATCATGCTTGGCGTCGCCACGCTGATCATCGTCATGGCGGTGATGAACGGTTTCCGCCAGGAGCTGTTTGACAAGATGCTGGGACTGAACGGCCACGTCGTGGTGCACAGCCTCGGCGAGTTCACGGATTACGACGAGGTCGCCAACCGGGTTCGCAAGGTCGAGGGCGTGAAATACGCCTTGCCCTTGGTCGAAGGTCAGGTGCTCATCTCCACGCCTTATACATCGAGCGGAGCGCTGGTGCGCGGCCTACGCGAGCCGACCTCAAGAGTCTCACGTCGATCTCCGACAATATCCGCTTCGGCACGCTGGACGGCTTCGACGGACAACCCGGGCTTGGCGCTCGGCAGCCGCATGGCGAATTCGCTTAACGTCAAAGTCGGGGACGAGGTTTCGATCCTGACGCCACGCGGACCATCCACCGCGCTCGGCACGGCGCCGCGTGTGAAGCGCTACCCCGTGGCGGCGATCTTCGAGATCGGCATGTCGGAATACGATGCGAGCATTCTGTTCATGCCGCTGAAGGAGGCACAGCGCTATTTCAGTCAGCCCGATAAAGTGACCGTGCTCGAAGTGGTTCTCGATTCGCCCGACGAGGTCGCCGATCTGGCGCCGAAAATCATCACCGCCGGCGGCCCGACAATCTATGTCAGCGATTGGCGGCAGAGAAACGCGACCTTCTTCACCGCGCTTCAAGTGGAGCGCAACGTCATGTTCCTGATCCTGGCGCTGATCGTGCTCGTCGCCGCCCTGAACATCATCTCGGGCCTCATCATGCTGGTGAAGGACAAGGGCCGTGACATCGCCATTCTGCGAACCATTGGGGCGACCCGCGGGGCGGTAATGCGCATTTTCTTCATCGCCGGCGCGAGCATCGGCATTGTCGGCACCGTGGCCGGCTTCGCGCTCGGCGTGCTCGTCTGCCTCAACATCGACCGCATCCGCGGGGTCATCGCCTGGCTGACCGACACCGAACTCTTCCCGGCCGAACTCTATTATCTGTCGCAGCTGCCGGCCGACATGGACTCCGGCGAGACCGGCACCGTCGTGATCATGGCGCTCGTGCTCTCCGTGCTCGCCACCGTCTATCCGTCGTGGCGGGCGTCGCGTCTCGATCCCGTTGAAGCGCTGCGCTACGAATAGGGGGCACGGTGGATAATCCCGAGAGAACGGCGGCTTTGCGGCTTGAGCACCTGGACCGCGGCTTCACACAAGGTGACCGCCGCATCGACGTGCTCAAACAAGCCTCCGCCACGTTCTACCCGGGCGAGACCGTTGCGCTTCTCGGGCCCTCCGGCGCCGGCAAGTCGACCTTGTTGCACATCGCTGGTCTGCTCGAAAAACCGGACTCAGGCCGAGTCATCCTCAACGGCGTCGATTGCGACACCCTCAACGACAATGAACGGACCCGGGTCCGCCGGATGGAGGTGGGATTCGTCTATCAGTTCCATCACCTCTTGCCGGAATTCTCGGCGCTTGAAAATGTCATGCTACCGCAGCTCATCCTTGGGCTTACCAAGGCGGACGCGCAGTCCCGCGCCAAGGACCTCTTGGCGACGCTTGGTCTCGAGGAACGCTGGGACCATCGGCCGGCGGAACTTTCCGGCGGCGAGCAGCAACGCGTGGCCATTGCCCGCGCCGTCGCCAACAAGCCGAAGATCCTGTTGGCGGACGAGCCCACCGGCAATCTCGATCCCAACACCGCCGATCGCGTTTTCGACGAGCTTATGCAACTCGTGAACGAGGAAGGCGTGGCGGCGGTGGTCGCCACCCACAATCTCGATCTCGCGGCCCGCATGGACCGGACCTTGCGCCTCGCGGACGGTCACCTTGTCGAGGAATCCGTCGTCGTGATCGGCGTCGACCGCTAGCGGTTGACCAGGAAAGAACAATAGAAGAACATAGGTCGTCGGCTTTTCAGGCGGGTGGCCCGTGAATCGCCGGGATATCTTCGAGATCGCCGTCGATGTTGCCGCGCGAATCCGAAAGGGTGAAAGCCCAAGGCAAATCTCGAGAGAATGAACCGTGAGCGAGCGATCTCAACCCTTCGTGCATCTCCGCGTGCACTCGGCCTATTCGCTGCTCGAAGGGGCCCTCACCATCCCCCGTCTGGTGGAGCTTGCGAAAGCCGACGAAGCGCCGGCCCTGGCGCTGACGGACTCGAACAATCTCTTCGGCGCGCTTGAATTTTCCGAAGCCATGGCCGGAGCGGGTATCCAGCCCATTGTCGGCTGCACCCTGGCGCTCACCTTCGAGGCCCGGCGGGAGCGACGCCAGGCGCGGACCTGCGCGGTCCGAAGGCGGACGGCGCCAATAGCGCTCCTTGCCAAGGACAAGACCGGCTACGCCAACCTCATGCGCCTGTCGACCAGCGCCTATTTCACGGCCGCCGAGACCGGCGAGGCGCTTGTCACCATCGATGCGCTTGCCGCCCATGCCGGCGGTCTGATTGCACTCACCGGTGGGCCGGAAGGGGTCGTCGACCCTGCGCTCGCCAACGGCAATCCGGACCTGGCTCGCAGCCGTTTGGAAGCCTTGCAGACGCTGTTCGGCGACCGGCTCTACGTGGAACTCCAGCGCCACGGCTTAAGGCACGAGCGGACCGTTGAGTCCCAGTTGGTGCAGCTCGCTTACGATCTCGCCCTGCCGCTCGTTGCCACCAACGAACCCTTCTTTGCCGCCCAAGATGATTTTGAAGCCCACGACGCCCTGATCTGCATCGCCCAAGGAAGCTATGTCGCCGTGGATGAGCGCCGTCGCTTGAGCCCGGAGCACCACTTCAAGACGGCCGAGGAGATGCGCGAGCTCTTCGCCGATCTGCCCGAAGCGATCGAGAACACAGTGGAGATTGCCCAACGTTGCGCCTACAGGCCCATACAGCTCGACCCGATCCTGCCGGCCTTCCTGTCCGGTGAGAAGGCGACCAGCGCCCTGGCCGAGACGGAAGCCGCGGAACTGAGGCGGCAGGCCGAGGCAGGACTCCAAGTTCGTATCGCCCAGCATGGCACCGCGCCCGGCCATGACGAGGCGTCCTATCGAGAGCGTCTCGCCTTCGAGCTCGATGTCATCACCGGTATGAACTATCAGGGCTACTTTCTGATTGTGGCGGACTTCATCAAGTGGACCAAAGGGCAGGGCATCCCCGTGGGGCCCGGCCGCGGTTCCGGCGCGGGCTCGCTCGTGGCTTACGCGCTGACCATCACTGATCTCGATCCCATTCGCTTCGGGTTGCTGTTCGAACGCTTTTTGAATCCGGAACGTGTGTCCATGCCGGACTTCGACATCGACTTCTGCCAGGACCGGCGTGACGAAGTGATCGCCTATGTGCGCGAACGTTACGGCGCCGATCGCGTGGCGCACATCATCACCTTCGGTAAGCTTCAAGCACGTGCCGTGCTGCGCGATGTCGGCCGCGTGCTGCAAATGCCTTATGGCCAGGTGGACCGCCTGTGCAAGCTCGTGCCCATGAACCCGGCAAACCCGGTGACACTGCCGCAGGCATCGGCCGGCGAGCCGCGACTCCAAGAAGAGAGAGCGAAAGATCCTATCGTCGCAAAGCTGCTCGATATCGGGCAGCGGCTGGAAGGACTCTATCGTCACGCCTCGACTCATGCGGCGGGCGTCGTCATCGCCGACCGGCCCTTGATCGATCTGGTCCCGCTCTATCGGGACTCGCGCGCCCAGCTCCCCGCCACCCAATTCAACATGAAGTGGGCCGAAGCGGCGGGGCTCGTGAAGTTCGATTTTCTCGGCCTCAAGACGCTGACCGTCATTGACACGGCGCGGAAGCTCATTGCCCGCAACGGTCCCGACATCGACCCGGGCGAGATCCGGCTCGACGATGAGGCATCCTACGACCTCATGCAGCGCGGCGACACCGTCGGCGTGTTCCAGCTCGAAGGGCAGGGCATGCGCGACGCGTTGCGCAAGCTGAAGCCCGACCGTTTCGAGGACATCATCGCCATCGTGGCGCTCTATCGGCCGGGCCCGATGGACAACATCGACACCTATGTGAACCGTAAGCATGGGCGCGAGGAGATCGAGAGTCTCCATCCGACGATCGAGCCGATCCTGGCCGAAACCTACGGCGTGATCATCTACCAGGAGCAAGTGATGCAGATCGCGCAGGTGCTGTCCGGCTACTCGCTGGGCGAAGCCGACCTGCTGCGCCGCGCCATGGGCAAGAAGATCAAGGCGGAGATGAACAAGCAGCGGAAGCGCTTTGTCGACGGCGCCGTCCGTAACGGTGTCGACAAGGGTCGGGCCGAGTACATTTTCGAGCTAGTGGCGAAGTTCGCGGGCTACGGCTTCAACAAATCCCACGCCGCCGCGTACGCACTGATCGCCTACCAGACCGCCTATCTCAAGGCCAACTATCCAACCGAGTTCATAGCCGCCTCGATGACGCTCGACATGGGCAATGCCGACAAGCTCAGCAGCTTCGCGCAAGAGGCCCGTAGGCTCGGCATTCGTCTCGAGCCACCCTCGGTCAATCTGTCCGAAGTGGGATTTGTCCCCAACGATGGCGCCATCCGCTATTCGCTCGCAGCGCTCAAGAACGTGGGGCGTCAAGCGGTCGAGTTCCTCTGCGAGGAGCGGGCCAAGAATGGTCCCTTCAAGGACGTGTCCGACTTTGCCCGGCGCCTCAATCCGCGTCTCGTCAACAAACGTGCCCTTGAGACGCTCGCCGCCGCCGGCGCTTTCGATGATCTCGGCGTCGAGCGCGCTGTGGCCTTCGCCAATGTGGATCTCATGGTTGCCACGGGCAACCGCGCCCTGGAGACCAACGCCGAAGGGCAGGAAGATCTGTTCTCAGGGGCCCGGCATGCCCCGCCCGCCATCGAGCTCCCGCGCCGCCAAGCCTGGCTGCCCACCGACAAGCTCTCCAAGGAGTTCGACGCGGTCGGCTTCTTCCTGACCGGCCATCCGCTCGATGACTACAAGGAGGTCTTGGACAGCCTGGGGGCCGAGACGTGGGCGGAGTTCGCTTCCAAGGCCAGAACCCGACGCGTGGTGGGCACCCTGGCCGGCACCGTCCTGTCCGCGCGGGAGCGCCAGGGCAAAAGCGGCAATCCGTATGCCTTCGTAGCCTTCTCGGACGCCACAGGCCAATTCGAGGCGGTGATCTTCTCCGAGGCACTGCTTGCCGCCCGGCCGCTGCTTGAGGCCGGCACGGCGGTTGTGCTGGAGGTTGAAGCCGAGGCCGAGGGCGAGACCGTGCGGGTGCGGGTGCAGAGCCTCTCGTCGCTGGACAGGGCCGCGGAAGGCCGCTCCGCCGGCATGAAGGTCTATGTCGAGGACCCCCGCGCCTTGGGCGCGCTTGCCGAGCATGTGGGCGGCAAAGGGGGCGAGGGCCAATTCCGCCTCGTGCTGCGCCTGCAAGAACTCGACAAGGAGGTCGAGTTCGAACTGCCGCGGGGCATCGACACCACACCGCGCCAGCGCAGCGAACTAAAACTCGTCGAAGGCGTGGGCTCCATCAGCGCGCTTTAGCCCGGTCCCTCGGCCCTTTTTCGGGCTTTTCTGCCCTTGCCAAGGGGAAGCCTCGCCCCTATAACCCGCAGCATCTCACACGCGGGGATCAAGCGTCACAAAGGTTTCTAGCCTTTGCGCTCGCTCCGGTGATCGGCTCTTGGCCGGTCTCTTTCGCCCCGCGGCGGCAAAACCGGAAAAAGGAGTTAGCAGTCCAATGGCACTGCCCGATATTACTATGCGCCAGCTCCTCGAGGCTGGCGTGCATTTCGGTCACCAGACCCATCGCTGGAACCCGAAAATGGCGCCGTTCATCTACGGCTCCCGCAACAACATCCACATCATCGACCTGACCCAGACGGTGCCTTTGCTGCATCAGGCGCTCGTCACCGTGTCGGATGTGGTGGCCAAAGGCGGCCGCGTGCTCTTTGTCGGCACCAAGCGCCAAGCTTCCGAGGCGGTCGCCGACGCGGCCCGGTCCTCGGCCCAATACTTCATCAATCACCGCTGGCTCGGCGGCACGTTGACCAATTGGCGGACCATTTCCAACTCCATCAAGCGGCTGAAGTCGCTGGAAGAACTTTTCGAAGGGGACCATCACGGTCTCACCAAGAAGGAGTTGCTCCAGCTTACCCGCGAGAGGGACAAGCTCGAGCGGTCGCTTGGCGGCATCAAGGATATGGGGGCACCGCCGGACCTCATGTTCGTGATCGACACCAACAAGGAAGCGATCGCCATCGCCGAAGCCCGCAAGCTCGGCATGCCCGTGGTCGCCATCGTCGATTCCAACTGCGATCCGGACGGCATCAGCCATCCCATTCCCGGTAACGACGACGCGGGTCGCGCCATCACTCTTTACACTGATCTCATCGCCCGCGCGGCGATTGACGGGATCGAGCGGGCTCAAGGCTCCTCAGGCATGGATATCGGCGCGGCCGAACAGCCCCTGAGCGAGCCGAGCCTCGAAGGCGGCGAAGAAGCGCCGAAGGCAAAGGACGCTCCGGCCAAGAAGCCCGCGAAGGCTAAGGCCGCCGCCAAGGGGACCGAAAGCAAGGCCGAAGCTGAGGCTGAGACGGAGTCCCCCGAGGCCGAGACCAAGGAAACCGCGTAAACGAGACGCCGCGCCAGCCAGGGCGCGGCGCAACCCGAAGAGGATCGCATGCCGACGATAACTGCAGCCATGGTCAAGGAGCTCCGCGACAAGACCGGTGCGGGCATGATGGATTGTAAAGCGGCGCTCAACGAGACCGACGGCGACATGGAGGCCGCGGTGGATTGGCTGCGCGCCAAGGGGCTCTCCAAGGCAGCCAAGAAGGCCGGCCGCGTCGCCGCCGAAGGCTCATTGGCTTGTTCGGCGAATGACAACGAAGCCGCGCTGGTCGAGGTGAACTCCGAGACCGATTTCGTTGCCCGCAATCCCACCTTTCAAGACATGGTCGGCGAGATCGCCGAGGCTGCTCTCAAAGCTCAAGGCGACCTGCAAAAGCTCGGTTCCGCGACCTACGGCTCGACGAAAGCTACAGTCGCCGACACGCTGAAGGAAATGATCGGTTCGATCGGCGAGAACATGACGCTCCGCCGTACGGCCCATCTCGCCACCGACAAAGGTGTGGTGGCCAGCTACATGCACAATCAGGCCACACCGGGCCTCGGCAAGATCGGTGTCATCGTCGCCCTCGAATCCACGGGCGACGCCGACGCCCTGACGGCCTTCGGCAAGCAAGTCGCCATGCACATTGCCGCGGCCAACCCGCAAGCCGTCGACACCGACAGCCTGGACCAGGAACTGGTCGAGCGGGAGCGCGCAGTACTGACCGAGCAAGCCAAGGAATCCGGCAAACCCGACGATGTCATCGCCAAGATGGTCGAGGGACGCCTGCGGAAGTTTTACGAGGAGGTCGTGCTGCTCCAGCAGCCCTTCGTCCATGATCCCGACAACACGGTGGCGAAGGCTATGGACGCCGCCGGCAAGGACGCCGGGGCGCCGATCAAGATCACCGGCTTTTACCGCTTCGCCCTCGGCGAGGGCATCGACAAGGGCGAAAGTGATTTCGCCGCCGAGGTTGCTGCCGCAGCCTCAGGCTCCTAGGGTCGGCGCGGCGGCCCGCATGGAGTCGCCGGCCCCCCTTGGCTCGAGGATGCTGCCTCGCCGCCGGAGTTTGCGCTGATGGTCAAACCGCCTGCGACCGCGAAACTTCGTTACGGGCGCGTTCTCGTCAAGCTCTCCGGCGAGGCGCTCGCTGGCGAGAAGGGCTACGGCATCGATCTCGACGTCATTGAGCCGATCGCCAAGGATATCGCCGCGGCGGCGGATATGGGCGTCGAGATCTGCCTCGTCGTAGGCGGCGGCAATATCTATCGCGGCCTGATGGCGGCGGAAGGGGGCATGGACCGCGCCCGAGCCGACTATATGGGCATGCTCGCCACGGTGATGAATGCACTCGCGCTTCAGACCGCCATCGAACGCGCGGGCCCAACGGCCCGGGTGCTCTCGGCCATCCCCATGCCGACCGTCTGCGAGCCCTATATCCGCGACAAAGCCTTGGACCATTTGGCGAAAGGCCGCGTGGCTATCTTCGCCGGCGGCACCGGCAATCCGTTCTTCACCACCGATACGGCCGCCGCGCTGCGTGCCGCGGAGATGGAATGCCAACTGTACAGCG
>NZ_LPWD01000016.1 GCF_001723295.1 Methyloceanibacter marginalis | reverse complement strand
ACCGTTGGCCGCCAAACCATGGCGTGGGCGTGCTGGGCGGCAGTCGGAGGCTTCGGCGGCTTGTTCGACCTAAGGCCTGCGGCTTCCAGGACCCGCTGCTCGTGGCCGCCACAGACGGTGTCGGCACCAAGCTCAAGCTCGCCATCGAGACCGGGTTGCATGAGGGGATTGGCATCGATCTCGTGGCCATGAACGTCAACGACCTGATCGTCCAAGGCGCCGAGCCCCTGTTCTTCCTCGACTATTTCGCCACCGGCAAGCTCGAAGTGGGCGTGGCCGCGACCGTTGTCGCCTCCATCGCGGAAGGCTGCGCCGAAGCCGGCTGCGCCCTGATCGGCGGCGAGACTGCCGAGATGCCCGGGCTGTACGAGGCGGGCGATTACGACCTGGCGGGATTCGCCGTAGGCGCGGTGGAACGCGATGCGCTCCTGCCACGCGGAGATCTCGCCGAAGGCGACGTGCTGATCGGGCTCCCCTCCTCCGGCGTTCACGCCAACGGTTTCTCGCTGGTGCGCCGTGTCGTCGCCGAGAGCGGTCTCGATTGGGACGATCCCGCGCCCTTCGCACCGGAGATGCCGCTGGGCCGCGCGCTCCTCACCCCGACGCGCATCTATGTGCGCCAGCTCCTCGAGACGATTCGCGCAACGGGCGCCGTGAAGGCGCTCTGCCACATCACCGGCGGCGGGTTGATCGACAATCTGCCGCGCATTCTTCCCGACTCGCTGACAGCCGCTATCGACCTGCGCGCGTCGCCTCTGCCTCCCGTGTTCGAATGGTTACAGGCCGAGGCGCGGCTCGACGCCCATGAGATGTACCGCACCTTCAATTGCGGGATCGGCATGGTGGTGGTGACATCGCCCGCCGATGTTGATCGCGTGTGCAAAAGCCTTGGGGCGGAAGCCGTTGTGATCGGCGCGCTTCAGTCTCGGGACGGAAGTGAACCCGTGCGCCTCGACGGGAAAGCGTCATGAGCGCGAAGAAGCGCGTCGGCGTTCTCATCTCCGGCCGCGGCAGCAACCTCCAAGCCCTGATCGACGCGGCAAGGTCTCCCGATTATCCGGCCGAGATCGCGCTTGTGATCTCCAACGTGCCAGACGTCCAAGGGCTCGAGCGCGCGGAACAGGCGGGCATTGCCACAACCGTGATCAACCACCGGGATTTCCCCACGCGTCAGGCCTTCGAAGCCGTGCTTGACGAAGCGCTCACCGGCGCCGGCGTGGAGCTCCTGTGCAATGCGGGCTTCATGCGTCTTCTCACCGAGAGCTTCGTCTCAAGCTGGCTCAACCGGCACCTCAACATCCACCCCTCGCTGCTGCCGGCCTTCCAGGGTCTGCACACCCACACGCGCGTGCTCGAGGCGGGCGCCACGATCACGGGCTGCACCGTCCATTTCGTGCGTGCGGCCGTGGACAGCGGCCCTATCGTGGCCCAGGCCGCCGTGCCGGTTCACCCTGGAGACACCGAGGACACCCTGGCCGCCCGCGTCCTTCAGGCCGAGCATAGGCTCTACCCTCACGCACTCCGCCTGGTCGCCTCGGGCCAGGTGCACGTGGAAAGCGAACATGTGGTCGGAATGCCACAGGCCGAGGGCCAAACCGCCCTCTTTTCGCCTCCGCTTCCCGGCACGTTTTGATTGAAACCGTTAACGGCGTAAAATTGCGGATTGGACGGCGGACCTTGATACGCCTCAATATGCGGCGCTTGCGCCCATGGACAATGCTGACAGCCGGATGCTAGGAACGAAGACTATTCGGGATCATCTTCGCAGTTGCTTCTCGCGGCCCACCAGCGCGGCCGTGAGCGCTGCCAGAGATCGTTTCCTGACCTGGCGGCGCGGCCCCGGGTCCCATCCGGCACCCAAGGCCCAACGACCAGGCGCAGGGGGAAGGCATCAATGGCGGACATGACGGTCGCCTACTCTCCGTCACACGGGCTCGGCGAAGAGCAAAGCGTTTGGTTCAAGCTCACACCGCTTCTGAACCAGGAGAACCCCATGCAGGTTCTCATGGCGCTGAGCGACAAATATAACGGCGTCATCCCGATCAATCTGAAGAACCAGCGCATCGTGCTCCTGAGCGAGCCGGCGCATGCCGAGCGCGTGCTGGTGTCCAACGCCGACAATTACACGAAGTATTTCGACGGGCTCCGGCCCATCTTCGGCCGCAGCATGATCACCATTGACGGGGCGCTGTGGCAGAAGATCCGCACGCCTCAGCAGGCGGCGTTCCACCCAAATATGTTCGAGGAGTACTTCCCCTATTTGATGTCGGCCATCGACTCCAAGATGGAGCGCTGGGCGAAGTTCGCCGCGACGGGCGAAACCATCGAGATGGTGGAAGAGACCTGGACGCTTGCCGCCGAGATGGTGTGCAAGGCGCTGTTCGACCGCGAGATGCCGTTCAACCCGCATTTCGTGTTCAAGCAGGTCAAGACCTACACCGACGTGATGAACCACAAGTCCATCCGCCTGAAGAACGTGCGCGGCGAGCTTGTGGAGATGACCGGCGAGGACACCGCCAAGGCGATGGAGATCTGGCACTCGGTCCCCGACATGGTCATGGGAGCCAATATCCTCGAGCATCGCGAGAAGACCCTGCTCACCATGCTGCAGCAGGCCGAAGCCGATCCGGAGTTCCCGGAGTTTGACCACCGCCAGGTCATCGACGAGATGAAGCAGTATCTCTGGGCCGGCACCGAGACCACGGCGCTGACACTCGCCTGGTCACTCTATCTTCTGTCGCAGCACCCCGAAGCCATGGAGCGCATCCGCCAAGAGGCGCGCAATGTCTGCGGCGACGCCGATCCGCAATGGAACCAGGTGCAGCAGCTCGCCTACACGCGACAGGTGATCCAGGAAACCATGCGCCTGTTCCCGCCGATCTGGGCGCTGATCCGAATCGCGGCCGGCGACGACGACATCCAGGGTCACAAGATCAAGGCGGGCGACAAGGTGGTGATCCTCTCCTACATCGCTCATCACAGCCCGAAATACTGGGACGATCCGGAGAAGTTCGAACCGGAGCGCTTCGCGCCGGAGCGCGCCAAGAAGCGGGTCAAATATTCCTACCTGCCGTTCGCGGCCGGCAAGCGTTCCTGCATCGGCGGCGCGCTGTCGCAGATCGAGAACACGCTGGCGCTGGTTCAGCTCCTGCGCCGCTTCACGCCGGAATATGTCGGGCCGAACCCGGCGAAGATCCACGCCACGGTGACGCTGTGCCCGAAGGGCGGCCTGCCCTTCCGCATCCGCGCGCTCAGCTAGC
>NZ_LPWD01000015.1 GCF_001723295.1 Methyloceanibacter marginalis | reverse complement strand
TGATCTTCTTGGCGATGGCTTCGGCGGTTGATTGGCGTTAGCTCATCGCTTTCCGCACGCGGGGATCCTTGAAGGCTTCGACGCGATCCTGGTTCAGTTCGAAGGTGAGGACACGTCGGGACTGAACGGTGACGAGGTCGCAGCACGACGCCGCCTCTACACGCTTCAGATCGGTGGGGGGGACTGGGCCGATGAAATCAACATCGCCGGCCAGCAATGCGGCCACGCGAGTCGCCGGCTCCTTGATGGGCGTAAAAACGATCTCCTCGACGTTGCCCGGCGAGGCTTTGTCCCAATAGTCGGCGAAGCGCTTGAACTCTAGCCTGATCCCCTGCTCGCGTTTCGTGACGATGAACGGCCCCGTGCCACTCATATTGGCCGACGCAAAGGACGAGCCGTGCTTGACCACCGCGTCCTTCGGCTGCCCGCGCTGGTCGGTGCCCGTGTAGAATTCGCGGTCCATCGGAAAGATGTAGGTCGCGAGATTCAGCACCAGCGGATACGGCCCCTTGGTGATGAGATCGACGGTGTGGGCGTCGACCGCCTGCGCCTTCTCGAACGGCTCGAACAGGGCTTTAAAGTCAGGGCTCTGCTTCAGGCGGTTGAAGGTCCAGACCACGTCTTCGGCGGTCATTTCCCGGCCGGAGTGAAAGAGCACGTCATCGCGCAGGTGAAACCGCGTGGTATGCGCATCAATCTGTTCCCAGCTCTTGGCGAGGCGCGGCTCTAGCGTCAGGTCCTGGCGGAAGCGCACCAGGGGATCGAACACGAGATGGGAGAGCTGGAGCGTCGCGCCAGACAGCTGCTCATGGGGATCGAGCGAGGCGGGGTCGGCATCATAGGCCATGCGCAGCGTCTTGCCGCCTGCGGCGGCGGCAGAGCTGCAAATCAGGAGCGCGAGAACGCAAAGGGACAGGAGACGGCGCATGAATGGTACTTTGTCGCCTGAAACCAAGGCACTCGTCCAGCCTCTTGCCTCGCAAGCTCCGGCCGATAAAGTCGCCCTCCCGCCCGCGAACCTTTCGGAGTCCATCGCCTCGTGTCAGGCTTTTTCGTCACCGGAACAGATACCGATGTCGGCAAGACCCTCGTCTCGGCTTGGCTCTTGATCCATCTCGATGGCTCCTATTGGAAGCCGGTGCAGGCGGGGACGGAGCCCCCGACCGACTCGGCCACGGTGCAGCGCCTCGCCGATCTCCCGGTAGGGCGCATCTTGCCGGAAGCTTATCTTCTGCCTGAACCAATGGCACCGCATGAAGCGGCCAGGCGCGCCGAAATCACCCTCGACATGCAGAAGCTGGCGCTGCCGCCAAACGACGGGCTTGTGGTGGTCGAAGGCGCGGGCGGGCTGATGGTGCCACTCACCGAGGATACCTATATGATCGACCTCGCGGCGGAGCTCGATCTACCAATTGTCCTTGTCGCGCGCTCCACCCTCGGCACCATCAATCACACGTTGCTCTCCATCGAAGCGATTAGGCGGCGCGGCCTGCCGCTCGCGGGTGTCGTCATCACCGGTCCAGAGACGCCGCACAACCGCGCCGCAATCGAGCGCTACGGACAAATCGAAGTTATCGCCGAGATTCCCTGGCTTGAGACCGTCGACCGCGCGGCGCTCAAAGCCATCGAACCCGAGCTCGATCTCCTGAAGCTTGCAACGGTGAGACCGTGAACGACGACGCGACCCGAAAGAAGAACTTGTCCGCGTCCGACGTGATCGCGCGCGACAAGCGCTATGTCTGGCACCCCTACACCCAGCACGGGACGGAGGTGGAGCCGACCGTCATCACGCGGGCCAAGGGGGCATCGCTGTTCGATGCGGAGGGTCGGGAGATTCTCGATCTGATCTCCTCGTGGTGGACCTGCACCCATGGTCACGCCCATCCCAAGATCAACGCTGCGCTTGCGCGTCAGGCGGCGCAAATGGAGCACGTGATGTTCGCGGGCTTCACCCATGAGCCCGCGGTCGACCTCGCCGAGATGCTCGCCGGCCTTCTGCCCGGCGACCTCAATCGCGTGTTCTTCTCCGACGACGGCTCGACGTCAGTCGAGGTGGCGATCAAAATCGCCTATCAGTCTTGGATCAATCGCGGCGAACCCCGCCGGCGCCTGCTCGTCGCCTTCGACGGCGGCTATCATGGCGACACGCTGGGCGCCATGTCGGTCGGGCGCGGCTCGCAAATGTTCGGCGCCTTCAAGGACCTGATGTGCCGGGTCCGGGTGCTGCCCTTCCCGGCCACGTTCGAGGGCGAGACGCGGCGGACGAGCGGGAGGCGGGCGCCTTATTCGGCGTTCGAAGCGCTTCTTGCAGATCACAAGCAGGCCGTCGCGGCGCTGATCATCGAGCCCATGATGCAGGGCTCGGCGGGCATCCGCTTTTGCCGACCAGGCTTTCTCAAGCGTCTTGTCGAGATGGCCCAAAAGGCTGGAGTCATTGTCATTTTCGATGAGGTGGCAACCGGGTTTGGGCGCACCGGAACGCTGTTCGCGCTGGAGCACGCCAGCGTGGTGCCGGACCTGGTGTGCCTCTCCAAAGGGCTCACCGGCGGTTACATGCCGCTCGCGGCCACGGTGGCGCGAGACCGGCTGTTCGACATGTTCCTCGGGCACAACTTCGACCGGGCGCTGCCGCACGGCCACTCCTTCACCGCCAATCCGCTGGCCTGCACCGTCGCGCTCACCGCGCTCGGGCTTTATGAAGAAGAGCAGACCATGGCGCGGATCGGAGAGATCAATGCGCGTCATCGGTCCATGCTCGACGTGCTGGCGGCGCGCGCGGACGTATCGAAGCGCGCGTGCTCGGTGACGTGCTGGCTTTCGAGGTTCAAGAAGGCGGGCAATACCAATCCGAGGCAAGCCGCAAGCTTAGGGCCTGGTATCTGGCCCACGGCTTCAACATCAGGCCGATCGGTTCGGCGGTCTATCTGATGCCGCCCTATTGCATCACCGACGAGGAACTCTCCCGCGCCTATGCGGGAATGATCGAGGGTCTCGATCAGCTCGCCTCAGGTACGCTCTAGCCGCCCGAAAACGATGTGCCAGGTGACGCGCCCGCCGAAGCGTTCATTCGTGACTCGGATCACCCGGCGCAGCGCACCGGCGGAAAGCGGCGCATAGCCCTCCCGCGGCGTCAGGCCGCCGACCGCTTTCATCCTGCGCAGGAAGGAAAGCGAATCGTTATCGGGCGTAGATGCTCCTCCTCGACCACACCAGGAATCGCGGGGAGATCGGGGATGCCGCTCGGGAGGCACTCCGTGGCCAACACGGTCCGCCATTCCGCGAAGCTGTCCGGACCGAGCGTGGCGAAGAGAAGGACGCCGCCCGGCGCGAGACGTGTGCGCAAGCGTTCGAGGCTGGCGACAGGATCTCTCAGCCAATGGAGCGTCATGCTGGTGACGATCAGATCGAGATCGTCATGGCCGCCTGCCGCGTCCGCATCCATGACTTCATAGGTCACGCGTGCGCGGGTTCGCGCGAGGTTGCGGCGGCACTCGCCGATCATGGCCGGCGCCGCATCGGTGAGCACGAACTGGCCGTGCGGATAGCGCGCGACGAGATGCCGGCTAAGGAGTCCCGTGCCGCAGCCGAGCTCCAGCACCCGCGGTGCCTTCAGCTCCGGAAGCATGCCGGCCAGCTTGCGCGCCACATCCTGCTGGAGGCCGGCATGGTCCTCGTAGCTGGCCGCTTGCGCGCCGAAGCGCGCTGCGACCTCGGCGCTACGACGAGACAGAATTGGCGAATTCAAGGACATGACGGGCGCACCACTCGGGGTGCCTCAAAGGCAGGACATGGCCGCCATCGGGCGACCAGACGATCTTCTCCGCTCCCCATACAGCTTCGGACATGGCGGGAGGAACGATCACGTCGTCTCGGGCAGCGAGGGTAAGGATCGGACATTGCAGCCTTTTCTTAGCCGCCTCCGCATCCCAATGCATTAGCCAATCGAGGCCTTCATCGAGCCGTGCGACATTCAGGGCCTCTGCGGGCGCGAAATCCGGAGCGCCGCAGGAGCGCCAGAACGCGGCCATGGTGCCGCCAGG
>NZ_LPWD01000014.1 GCF_001723295.1 Methyloceanibacter marginalis | reverse complement strand
ATAGCGCCGGTTTTGCCGTCTACGGCGCCGGCGAGGCCGGGCAGACCAAACTGACCCTGCGCGGGACGTCTCCTCTGGCCATGGAGGAGCGGGCGGCTGAAATCGAGGCCGCTTTCCCCGGCGCGCAAACGACCCTGCACGACACCCATGCCGTGATCGCGGTCCCCGACCAGGAGGTCGAGGCGCTGATCAAATGGCTCGAACGGGAGGCCCCGGAGACGGAAATCGTCGGCCGCGGCAACCGCATGGAAGTCTTCAAGGAAGTCGGTCTGCCCGAAAAGGTGGCGGAGCGGTTCGGGCTTGCCGGAATGCGCGGGACCCATGCCATCGGCCACACGCGTATGGCCACGGAATCCGCGGTGACCACGGACGGCGCCCATCCCTACTCGACCGGCAAGGATCAGTGCCTGGTGCATAACGGCTCGCTGTCGAACCATAACAATCTGCGCCGTTCGCTACGCCGCGAGGGTCTCAAATTCGAGACCGAGAACGATACGGAGGTGGCCGCCGGCTATCTCACCTGGCGCATGCGCGAAGGGCTTTCTCTCGGCGATGCGCTGAAGGTGAGCCTGGATGACCTCGACGGCTTCTACACGTTCGTGGTCGGCACCGAGAACGGCTTTGGGGTGCTGCGCGACGGCATCGCCTGCAAGCCGGCCGTCATGGCCGAAACCGATCAATATGTGGCGTTCGGCTCCGAATATCGGGTGCTCGCCAATCTTCCGGGAATCGAGACCGCGCGCGTCTGGGAGCCCGAGCCTGCCACCGTCTACTTCTGGGAACGCTAAGATATGCCGGATATCGACCTCAGCGTCACGCCACTGAGAGAACTCAACGCGGCGCTGCACCAACTCACGCCCGAAACCAACGAGCGGCATTGGGTCATCGAGCATCCGGCCGGAGGCCACGCGATCGCTGCGGGACTCAACGTGCCGGTCACTGTCGAGATCAACGGGTCCGTCGGCTATTACTGCGCGGGCATGAACAAACTTGCCACTGTGCTCGTGCATGGCAGCGCGGGCGTCGGTGTGGCCGAGAACATGATGAGCGGCTTCGTGCATGTCTCAGGCGACGCCAGCCAAGCGGCGGGCGCACGGGGCGCGGGCGGTCTGCTTCGTATCGACGGCAATGCCTCGTCACGCTGCGGCATCTCCATGAAGGGCATCGATATCGTGGTGCAGGGGTCCGTCGGCCATATGAGCGCGTTCATGGCGCAGAGCGGCAACCTCGTTGTTTTTGGCGACGCGGGCGACTCGCTCGGCGATTCGATCTACGAGGCGCGCCTCTTCGTGCGCGGCTCGGTCAAAGCCTCGGCGCCGATTGCATCGAGAAGGAGATGCGCGACGAGCATAAGGCTGCCGTGCACGACGTGCTCACTCGTGGGGGCTTCGACGGCGAGATCGATCCTAGCGAGTTCAAGCGATACGGGTCGGCCCGCACGCTCTACACTTTCAACGTCGATCACGCAGGAGAGTATTGATGGACGCGACGCCGAGGACGACGCCACGCAAGTCTGCGACGTTCGACGATTATAGCCTGTCGGAGATCCGCCGCGCGGCAGCCAGCGGCATCTATGACATCCGCGGCGGGGGAGCGAAACGCAAAGTCCCGCATTTCGACGATCTGCTTTTTCTAGGCGCCTCGATCAGCCGCTATCCGCTCGAGGGATATCGCGAGAAATGCGCCACCGATGTGTGGCTCGGCACCCGTTATGCGCAGAAGCCGATCCACCTCAAGATTCCGATTACGATCGCCGGCATGAGCTTCGGCTCGCTGTCGGCGCAAGCCAAGGAAGCTTTGGGCCGCGGCGCGAGCAAGATGGGCACCTCGACCACCACCGGCGACGGTGGCATGACCGAAGAGGAACGGGGTCACTCCAGCATACTCGTGTATCAGCTGTTGCCTTCGCGCTACGGCATGAACCCCGACGATCTGAGGCGTGCCGACGCCATCGAAATCGTCATCGGCCAGGGCGCCAAGCCCGGGGGCGGCGGCATGCTTCTCGGTCAGAAGATTTCCGACCGCGTGGCCGAGATGCGCACGCTACCCAAGGGGATCGACCAACGCTCCGCCTGCCGTCACCCGGATTGGACGGGGCCGGACGACCTGGAGATCAAGATCCAAGAACTGCGTGAAATCACCGACTGGCAGAAGCCCATCTACATCAAGGTCGGCGGCTCGCGGCCCTATTACGACGTCGCTCTTGCCATCAAGTCCGGCGCGACGGTGGTGGTGCTCGACGGCATGCAGGGCGGCACGGCCGCGACCCAAGAAGTTTTCATCGAGCATGTCGGCCTGCCGATCCTGGGCGCCATTCGCCCGGCGGTGCAGGCGCTGCAAGACCTCGGCATGCACCGCAAGGTCCAGTTGATCGTCTCCGGCGGCATCCGCAATGGCGCCGATGTGGCCAAGGCGCTCGCACTTGGCGCGGACGCCGTTTCGATCGGTACGGCGGCGCTCGTGGCACTGGGCGACAACGACCCGGCGCTCGAGGAGCACTACCAAAAGCTCGGCACCACGGCCGGAGCCTATGACGATTGGCACGAAGGTCAGGATCCTTCGGGAATCAATACGCAGAATCCGGAACTTTCGGCGCGGCTCGATCCGCAACTCGGCGGACGCCGCCTCGCCAACTATCTCGCCGTGATGACGCTCGAGGCACAGACCATCGCGCGCGCTGCGGCAAGAGCCACGGTCCATAATCTGGAGCCCGAGGATCTCGTTGCGCTTACGGTCGAGGCCGCGGCTATGGCGAAAGTACCGCTGGCCGGCACCGACTGGATTCCAGGATCGAAAACATACGAGTAAGGCGCGCAGGAAGCACGCCTAAGAGCAAAAGCGAAGGGGAGTAGCATGGCGGTTGATCTTGCAGTCGAGGCCCGCGAACGCGGGATCCAATATTTCTTGATTTCCTTTGTCGACCTGTTCGGGACGCTTAGGGCCAAGCTGGCACCGGCCAGCGCCATCACCGGCATGTCCAAGGACGGCGCGGGCTTCGCCGCTTCGCCAGCTGGCTCGACATGACGCCGGCCCATCCCGACGTTCTCGCCGTCCCCGATCCCGACAGCCTGATCCAGATTCCGTGGAAGCCGGAAGTCGGCTGGCTCGCCGCAGATCTTTACATGAACGGCAAGGAAGTGGACCAGGCGCCGCGCAACGCCTTGAGGAGAATTCTCAAGAAGGCCAAGGACGCGGGTTATACGGTGAAGACCGGCGTGGAGTGCGAGTACTTTCTCGTAAGCGCTGACGGCGAGGCGCTCAGCGACCCGGCGGATACACAGGCCAAGCCCTGCTACGATCAGTCGGCGCTGATGCGCCGCTACGACGTCATCAGCGAGGTCTGCGACTCCATGCTCCAGCTCGGCTGGGGCCCGTATCAAAACGATCACGAGGACGCCAACGGTCAGTTCGAGATGAACTGGGACTTCGACGACGCACTCAAGACCGCCGACCGCATGACCTTCTTCAAATACATGATGAAGTCGATCGCGGAGAAGCACGGCCTGCGCGCCACCTTCATGCCCAAGCCCTTCACCCACCTCACCGGCAACGGCTGCCATGTACATGTGTCCTTGTGGAAGGGCGACCAAAACGCTTTCGAGGACGACAACGACCCGCTCGGCCTGTCGAAGGAGGCCTATCACTTCATCGGCGGCCTGATCGACGGCGCGGACGAGATCTGCTCGATCACCAATCCAACGGTCAACTCCTATAAGCGCATCAATGCACCGGTGACGACGTCGGGAGCCACCTGGTCGCCCAACACGGTGACCTTCGCGGGCAACAACCGTACCCACATGATCCGGGTCCCGGGCGGCGGGCGGTTCGAGTTCCGCCTACCCGATGGCGCGACCAATCCCTATCTCTTGCCGGCCGCGATGCTCGCCGCTGGGCTCGACGGGATGGCGAAGAAGACCGACCCCGGCAAGCCGCTCGATATCGACATGTACGCGGAAGGCCACAAGGCGCCGGCGGGCGTGAAGAAGCTGCCGCTCAACCTCCTGGACGCGCTGCGGCTCACCGACAAGTCCAAGCTCTTGCGGGGCGCCCTCGGGGATGAGCTCGTCGATTCCTACGTGAAACTCAAGACGAAGGACTGGAACGAGTTCTCGCGGCAGCTCACGCCCTGGGAGCGGGCCACGACTCTCGACTGCTAATGGCGGCGCGCGGACTTCGTATTCGCGATCCGAATCCCGGCGACGAGGCGGCATGGCGCCGCCTCTGGTCCGGCTATCTCATCTTCTACAAGGTGGACGTGCCCGAGGCGGTGACGGCGGAAACGTGGTCGCGAGTCCTCGATCCCGACATTCCCATGTTCTGCAGACTTGCCGAGCAAGAGGGGACGATCACAGGCTTCACAATCTCGACGCTGCATCCTTCGACCTGGACGAGCGACCTGAACTGCTACCTGGAAGATCTCTTCGTCGATCCGGCGGCCCGCGGCCATGGCGTGGGACGCGCGCTGATCGACGATCTCATAACGCTCGCCCGCAAGAAGGGATGGTCGCGGCTCTATTGGCACACGAATGCCGGCAATGAGACCGCCCGCAAGCTCTACGACTCCTACACGCAAGCGGACGACTTCGTTCGCTACCGGATCACCTTCGACTGAGCACAAAAAGAGGGCACCAGCACGAGGCGGGCGCCCTCAAGTGATCTGTGTTCGCGTCAGGCCGGCTTACACCGGGTGATCGTCAAGTGCCTTCTTGATGGACTCTTTGTTGCCATAGAGCCGGATGTCCTCGGCAAACTCCGCCTTCTCCTCGCGGAGCTGGATGATGTGCCAGAGAATCCATAGCGCCACGCCAACGATCACCATGATCAGTTCGTAGCCTTGCCAGGGATAAACCGCCCCGGTGTCGGCAAGATCGACTGCCCAAGTAGTCATTTCGGTTCTCCTTTATCTCTCTCTTGCCGATGCCTCAGACGAGCGCCTTCTCAGCGTCGCGAACGTCTTGGCGTGCTTGCTCTTCGTCATGGAGCGTCTTGAAGTCGAGGCCCATGAGCTCAACCTCGCGTGGCACCCGCAGAAGTCCGCCGGCGTCGAGCAGCTTGGAGACGATCCACGCCGGGACGAAGCCGAGGACGAAGAACATGATGACCGCGCCGATGGTGTTCCCCAGCGGGTTCACCGCGGCGTAGCCCTCATACGGCGAGGACGGATAGCCCCACAGGACGAAGCCAGCGATCACCAGACCGATGAAGCCGGCATAGCCATGAACCGCCACGGCTCCGACAGCGTCGTCGATCTTGAAGGTGCGCTCGACCCAGTAGTGCAGCTTGTAGGCGCACCAAGTGCCGATGCCGGCAATAACCATCGCCTGGATCGGGTGGTAGAGGTCATTACCGGCGGAAGCGGTAATGATACCGGCAAGGCCGCCCGAATAGGTCCAGAAGGCATCGCCCTTGGAGACCAGGTAGCCGACCAAGAGGCCACCCGACAGCGACATCAGGAAATTGACCGTGATGGCGCCTAGCGTCGTCGGCGTCAGATAGATGGTCGTCGCCGTCCACGTCTCGCCGGTGATCTGACCGCCAATCCCCTCCGGAGAGATGATCGGCACGTTGCACGCGGCGTAGAAGCCCCAGAAGCCGGTGTAGATCAAGAACAGTCCGATCGTGACCAGCCAGGGATTATGCGGGGCGAACACGCGCGCGTACCGTCCGCGGCGAAGCGGCCGAGACGCGGACCGAGCACCACGAGAACGCCGAGGGCGGTGCCGCCGGCAATGCCATGGATGACGCCGGAGGCGTAGGCATCGTGATAGCCGAGAAGCTTCACCATCCAGCCTTCGGGATGCCAGCCCCAGGCCGCATCAATGATCCAAGTCACCGAGCCGATCATCACGCGATGATCCAGAACGCACCGGACCTGATGCGCTCGATGACCGCGCCCGAAACGATCGACGCCGCCGTCCACGAGAACAGCAGGAAGGCCGCCCAGAAAACGCCGGTGATGCGATCGCCGAGATTGGTGGCCATGGTCTCGGATGTGGGCAGGTTCGCTGCCCCCGCCTCGAGATTGAGCCCGCCGGTGATGAACGGTCCATTGGGGAACGCCCAATAAATCCACCAGCCGAAGAAGAAGAACGTGATGGTGACCAACGGGATCAGCATCGTGTTCTTCATCAGGGTGTGCATGTGGTTCCGCCGCCGGCTGGCGCCGACTTCGTACATGCAGAAGCCAACATGGATCAGGAACATGATAACGACCGTCACCCAGTAATAGAACTCGGTGAAGACGGTCGTGAGAGCGTCTAAGTTATTGCCCATTGATGTAACCCCCCTAGGTTCACGCCTTGGATTGATTTTTTGGTCCCAAGGTCACGATGGATGTTTCAGCTACGTCGTCGATTCTCCCTTTTGACTCGCCGGATGCCTGAAACGGCCGCCTGCCACGATTAAGCCCTACAGAAGCGTCCTCATCTTACAGCGATGCTAGGGGCGCCCCCAAATCCCGTCAACCAAGATGAAATTGACTTTCCTCAGATGAAACTCATTTGAACCCGTGTCTCGAAGCGACTTTCATGACGCAAAATCAATTGGTTAACGGCCATTCGAACGCGCTCTGCATGGCTTTTGGGGGCTGCATTTTTTTGGGCATAAGGCCGGAAAGCAACGATTTTTGGAGCCAAAGAGGGCCGGAAAAACCCGGCGGCCGGGCAAAGAAGCCAAGCTTTTCAAGCGGCTTTCGAAAAAAGGCGGGCGAAGACCTCGCCCCTAGCGGCCCTTCGCATTGACGCGCAGCGCCGGGGGAGGCAGTGAGGCGCCATGGGCAAGACGAAAACCAAGGATCTGCGGCAGCCGTTTCTGATCTGGCAGTGCCAAATTCGCCAGACTGCCATGCGCGAGGAGGACGGGCGGCCTTCCCCGGGCATGTGCCCGCGGGTGTTGGATGAAACCGGCGCGGAGCTTTCGCCGTCCCTGACCGTGCTGCTGGTGCCAAAAGCACCCGAGGAGAGCACGGCGTTCTTCCGCTTCCAAGTGATGAAGTCCCCCGACCCGCGCGAAACCTACGAGAAGGCGCTGCGCCATCTCCAGGCGGACTATTTCCTCGAGCCGAAGTCTTTCAGCGACCGCCTGCTCGCGATCTTGCCCGCGGATGCGCCGCTCGCCGACGCGCTTATTTCAGGCAAGCGCTGCGTGCTCGACTTCGCGCAAGGGCGCTATGCTTTCCGTCTGCCCTGCAAGGTGAAGGCTCTCGATGTGGGCGACGCCGACCGCGAGGCCGCGATCTGGCACAACCGGGTGTTCAATCCGGCGCTCCCCGATTCGGTGCAGGTGCTCGCCTTCAAGCCGGATTGGAAAACGGCCGAGATCAAAAACTGATCCCGGCCGTCTGCCCAGCTTGCGAAGAGTCACTTCGCTTCGGTGAAGCCTAAGTCCAGAAAATCACGTAGGCGACCGTGGCGGAGAGCACTCCGCCCGCGAGCGCTACATAAGGCAACATGCCGGCTTTCGGTTGGCCGATGGATTTCCCGTCAACCGACAGGTCGGCAAGCATCTGCGGCGGGAACACGCCCTTGTCTTGGATGAAGTGCCTGAAGATGAAGACCGGGATGACCAGGCCGATGGCGATGGCGCCCGCAACCAGCGTGCCCGATCCCCACACATCCGCGCCGGCGCCAAGCAGGAATGCATTGACGAGGCCAGCACCACGCCCGCGCCGAGAAGCACGGTCGGGGCCTTCCACGGACGCTTCACATGCGCGTTGTCGATGCGATGGATCCAGCCCGCGTTGAGGTTGAGGAAGTTGAACACGATGTAGCAGACATTCGAGACCGCCAGCACGAACAGATAGTCCGACATCAGCAGCAGGATCAGGTTGAACGCGAGATCCGTCGCCATGCCGCTTGTCGGCGCCCCATTCTCGTTGACGCGGCTCAGATAACGCGGCAGCCAGCCGTCGACGGAGCCTGGTAGAGCGTCCGCGAACTGCCGGCCATCGCCGTGGTGATCGCCAGCATGAGAGCGAGAATCAGCATCACCACCAGCAAATTGGTGATCAAAGAGCCGCCGCCGACCATCGAAGCCATGGCCTGCGCCACGCCGGAACCGTCGACGATGCCCGGCGCCATGACGCCGGCAAGGCCCAACGCCCCCTGGAAGGAGAGCGGCACGAGCACGTACACCGCGATGCACAGCAGTCCTGAATAGAGGATTGCCTTGTAGGTGTCGGTCGCCGGGTTTCGGAACTCGCTCGTGTAGCAGATCGCCGTTTCGAAGGCGTAGGCAGACCAGGCGGCAATGAAAAGACCGCCGAAGAACAGCGTCCATCCGGCCTTGTCCCAGGCGGCGGTGCCTATATCGGTGCCCGGCGCAAAGGGCTCGAACGCCTTCATCGACACGTCGCCAGTGATCAGCGGCACGATGCCGATAATCAACAGCGGCAACAGCACCGATGCGCCGACGATCGTCTGCACCTTGGCGGTCGAGAGAATGCCGCGATGCTGGATGCCGAAAGAGATCAGCATCAGAATCGCGCCGATGAAGAAGGTCGAGTTGAGACGAAGTCCCAAGCCCTCCTTGAAGAAGGAGAGATCGACGAGCTGGATTTCCCAAGTGCGGATCGCAGCCTCGGCCGGGAACAGGGCCGTCAAGATGTAGCCGGCGGCAATGCCGCAGCCGATGGCGAGCACCGGCGTCCAGGCGAGCCAGTTACACCACACCGAAAGCGGTGCGATGAACTTTGAGTAGCGGACCCAGGCGGCCGCGCCATAGACCGATGCACCGCCCGATTTGTTCGGGAACAGACCAGCGATCTCGGCGTAGGTGAAGGCCTGGATGAAGCCGAACAGGACCGACAAGGTCCAAACCAGCACGGACGGCGTGCCCACCGTGGCGGCGATACCGCCAATAGAAAAGAGAACGAGTGCCGGGACGCCACTTGCGACCCAGAACGCATCCTTCCAGCCAATGACTCGATGTAGGGTAGATGAAGAATCGCCTGTGCCGGCGACGGCACTCGGAGCGGTGCTGACCATAGTTTCCTCCCTCTTGGGGCGCCCCCGCTTTGTCGCGGGGCGCGAAGCCGCCCAGGTTGATCCCGGACGTTGTGTGTTCAGTCTTGGTCTGCGTAACCGCCTAGAACTTCGTGTAACCCTCCTAAAACTTCGCTGAGCCTGTTAGAACTTGCGATAAGCCTTGTTCAACTCATGAAGCGGATGCTTGGCGAGGTCTGAAACCGGATCAGAAGCTCGCGCGCCAGCATGTCGCGATCCTGTTGGTTGTCGGGCAGCTTCATCGACTTGGGGATGCGCACCCAACCATTGATGTTGCGGTCGAAGATTGCGGGCTGACCCGCCTCGTAGCCCATATGGACGTCCTCCAGCCAGTTGAGGTCGTCCCAGCCCATGAACTCCATGTAGTCCTTGAGGAAGGGCGTGAGCTTGTCGTAGTCGGGCAGCAGATTGACGTCGTAGCGGTAGCCGATGTGCTGGCCGATCACCTTCTCGCGGTCGGTGTCGAGACCCGCCGCGTCCTTCAGGTACTTGTCGACGTCGCCGCCTTTGGCGGGCGCGTCGGCTTTGCCATTCTTGTCGCTCTTGGCCATCGTTTACCTCAACCCAGCTTGTGGTAATTCGCAACACCGACCGTCATGTCGGTACCGGCGAGCGGCACTTGCGCCATCGCCGAGGCTTCCATGGTGAGCGCGGCGAGATCCTCCGGCTCCAGGCTGTGCACGTTGGTCTTGCCGCAGGCACGCGCTAGCATCTGCGCTTCCAGGGTCAGCGTGTGCAGGAAGTTGTAGACGCGCTCGGCCGCCTCATCGGGATCGAGCCGCTTTCTGAGCTCCGGGTCCTGCGTGGCGACGCCGACCGGGCAACGGCCCGTGTGGCAATGATAGCAGCGGCCTGCGGGGACGCCGATCTCCGCCTCGAAGTCGGACTCCGGAATCTCCTTGTTGCAGTTGAGCGCCATCATCACCGAGTGACCGATGGCGATGGCGTCGGCGCCGAGCGCCAGAGCCTTGGCCACGTCGCCGCCGTTGCGGATGCCGCCCGCATAGACGAGGCTGATCTGGCCGCGCAGGCCGAGCTCGTCGATGGCGCGGCGCGCCTGACGGATCGCGGCGATACCGGGAACGGCCGGTGTCTCCGTCGGCGATGTGCGGACGCGCGGTCGAGCCTCCATACCGTCGATATAGATGGAGTCGGGGCCGCACTTCGGCCGCCATGCGCACGTCGCATAGACGCGCGCGCGCGCGCGCGCGCTGAATCGAATTC
>NZ_LPWD01000013.1 GCF_001723295.1 Methyloceanibacter marginalis | reverse complement strand
AGCGCCGCGAGCGCCTCGGCGCCTTGCGCCGGGGTGATCTCGCCGGCGCGGACCTTGTCCTCGATGTCTTGATATTGCCGCGCGGCCTTGCGGCCGCCCTTGAAGGCGGCGAGCAGGCGTTGCTCGAAGATTTCGCGCATCCACGCGGCCGCCTGATCGGCCCTCCGCCCGTCCAGCACGCCGGACTCCGCGAGCGCCACGTGGCATTCCTTGATCTTTTCCCACAGCGCATCGAGGCCGGCATTGTCGCGCGCCGAGACCGTCAGCACCGCCGGCTGCCAAGCCGCGTTGCCTGCGGCGAGAATGTGCAGGGCCGCGCGGTACTCGGTCGCCGCGCGATTGGCGCGCTCGATGTTGTCGCTGTCGGCCTTGTTGACGGCAATGACGTCGGCGAGCTCGAGCAGCCCGCGCTTGATGCCTTGCAGCTCGTCGCCGGCGCCGGGAATCGCGACCACCACGAAGACGTCCACCATGTTCGAGACCGCGGTCTCGGACTGGCCGACGCCGACCGTCTCAACCAGAACCACGTCGAAGCCCGCGGCTTCGGCGATGGCGATGGTCTCGCGGGTCGTCTTGGTCACGCCGCCGAGGCTCGTGCCGGCCGGCGAGGGGCGGATATAGGCGTTCGACTCCGCGGCGAGCCGGCCCATGCGGGTCTTGTCGCCGAGGATCGAGCCTCCCGTGCGCGACGACGTGGGATCGACGGCGAGCACGGCGACTTTGTGGCCCGCGGCGATCAGGTTCATGCCGAGCTGATCGATGAGCGTGGACTTGCCGGCGCCGGGCGGACCGCTGATGCCGATGCGGATGGCGCTCTTCGTCTCGGGAAGCAGCGTCTTGAGGAGTTCCTGGGCGCGGGCCTGATCGTCGGGCTTGGTGCTCTCGATCAGAGTGATGGCACGGCCCAGCGCCACGCGATCGTTCGCGCGGACGGCGCTCGCCAAATCTTCGAGACTTTGGGGGGACTTGCTGCCGGTCATGGCATGCGGGGTAGGGGCAAACCGGCCAAAGCGCAAGATGGATGTGGGTTGATGGCCAGCTTAGTATGTGATACGTAATACGTATAATTTATCGGGCCCGCAGGATGTGATCCGTTCGTTCGCTGATGGAGACTCGGAGCGACTGTTCCGGCGGGAGCGGGTCAGCGGATTCCGCTCGTTCGAGCGTATCGCCTTGCGCAAACTTCGGATGCTCGATGCAGCGGCCAACGTGACCGACCTCCGTTCCCCTCCAGGTAACCGCCTGGAGAAATTGAAGGGAGATCGAGAGGGCAAATGGAGCATCCGGATCAATGACCAGTGGCGAATTTGCTTCGGATGGGAGGATGGGGATGCGTTCGATGTCGAGATTGTCGACTACCACAGGTGCATGACCAAGTTGTTAGCTCCGGTGCATCCGGGCGAGGTTTTGAAGGAGGAGTTCATGGAGCCGTTGGGCCTGAGTGCCAATCGGCTGGCGCGCGGCCTCCGGATTCCGCCAAACCGCATCTCCGCCATTGTGAACGGTGAGCGGAGTGTGACGGCAGATACGGCATTGCGCCTCGCGAAAGCGCTTGGGACTACGCCCGACTTTTGGCTCAGCCTGCAAAAGCAGTACGATCTCGATATCGCACGGGATGCCTCGACAGATCTCGGACGCATTGAGCCGATACGTGCGCGCGCAAGCTAGAGGCTACTCTGCCGCGGCCACCTTGCCGGCGTCGATGCCGAGTTTGCTGAGGATGTCGATGGCGGCGCTGGCGATCGGCGTGCCGGGGCCGAAAATGGCCTTGGCGCCGGCTTCGTAGAGTTCCGGATAGTCTTGCGGCGGGATGACGCCGCCGACCACGATCATAATGTCGCCGCGCCCTTGGTCCTCCAGCGCCTCGCGCAACGCCGGCACCAGCGTCAGATGTCCGGCGGCGAGCGACGACACGCCGAGAATATGGACGTCGTTCTCGACCGCCTGGCGGGCGGCCTCCTCGGGCGTCTGGAACAGCGGTCCGATATCCACGTCGAAGCCGAGATCTGCGAACGCGCTCGCGATCACCTTCTGGCCGCGGTCATGCCCGTCCTGGCCCATCTTGGCGACCAGGATGCGCGGCCTGCGGCCGTGTTCGGTCTCGAAAGCCTCGATCAGCTCTGCGACACGGGTCATGTTTCCGTCCTTGCGGCCCATCTCCGACTTATAGACGCCGGAGATTGCCGAAACGTTGGCGCGGTGGCGGCCATAGACCTTCTCCAGCGCATAGGAAATCTCGCCGACGGTCGCCATGACGCGGGCGGCCGCGACCGCGCCTTCCAGCAAATTGCCCTTGCCGGTCTCAGCGTACTCCGTGAGCGCATCGAGCGCACGCGTCACCGCCGCCTCGTCGCGCTCGGCCCTGAGCCGCGCGAGCTTGTCGAGCTGCTGGCGGCGCACGGAGCGATTGTCGACTTTGAGGATGGCGATGTCGGCGTCGCTGTCGGAGCGGTACTTGTTCACGCCGACGATGGTCTGGCGGCCGGAGTCGATGCGGCCTTGGGTGGCGGTCGCCGCCTGCTCGATCATGCGTTTCGGAATGCCGGCCTCGATGGCCTTGGCCATGCCGCCGAACTTCTCGACCTCCTCGATATGCTCCATGGCGCGCTTCGCCAGGTCGTAGGTGAGGCGCTCGATGTAATAGCTGCCGCCCCAGGGATCGATGATGGCTGTGGTGCCGCTTTCCTTTTGCAGCATGAGCTGCGTGTTGCGGGCGATGCGCGCGGAGAAGTCAGTCGGCAGGGCAAGCGCCTCGTCGAGGGCCGTGGTGTGCAGCGACTGGGTATGGCCTTGGGTCGCGGCCATGGCTTCGACGCAGGTGCGGACCACGTTGTTGAACACGTCCTGCGCCGCCAGGCTCCAGCCGCTCGTCTGGCAGTGGGTGCGCAGCGCCAGCGATTTCGGGTCCTTGGGCGCGAACTCGTCCATCATGAGCTTCGCCCACAGCACGCGCGCGGCGCGCATCTTGGCGATCTCCATGTAGTAGTTCATGCCGATGGCCCAGAAGAACGAGAGCCGCGGCGCGAAAGAATCGACGTCGAGCCCCGAGGCGATGGCCGCGCGCACATATTCGATGCCGTCGGCGAGCGTGTAGGCGAGCTCCAGGTCCGCCGTCGCGCCCGCTTCCTGCATGTGATAGCCGGAGATCGAGATCGAGTTGAAGCGCGGCATCTCTTTTGAGGTGTAGCCGATGATGTCGGAGACGATGCGCATCGAGGGTTCGGGCGGATAGATGTAGGTGTTCCGCACCATGAACTCTTTGAGGATGTCGTTTTGGATCGTGCCCGAAAGCTGATCGTGCGGCACGCCTTGCTCTTCGCCGGCGGCGATGAACAGCGCCAGCACCGGCAGCACCGCGCCGTTCATGGTCATCGACACAGAGACCTGGTCGAGCGGAATGTGATCGAACAGGGTGCGCATGTCGTAGATGGAGTCGATGGCGACGCCCGCCATGCCCACGTCGCCCGTCACGCGCGGATGATCGCTGTCGTAGCCGCGGTGCGTGGCCAGATCGAAGGCGATGGACACGCCCTGCTGGCCGGCGGCGAGATTGCGCCGGTAGAAGGCATTCGAATCCTCGGCGGTCGAGAAGCCGGAATATTGGCGCACGGTCCAGGGCCGCTGCACATACATGGTGGGGTAGGGGCCGCGCAGATAAGGCGGCACGCCGGGGAGCCCATCGAGAAAGTCGAGGCCCTTGAGATCGTCCGGGCCGTAGACCGGCTTCACCGAGATCTTCTCCGGCGTCTCCCAAGCGGGCGCCTCGGAGGCGAGCGCCGGCTCGCGCGGCTCCTCGAAATCGATCTCGGTGAATTTCGGAATCCCGGTCAACTCAAGCCCCCAAATTCGTGTAGGCGCCGCGCAAGGTTTCGAGCGCATCGGCGCGGCCGCGACGAAGCGCTCGCGCCCGCCGATTTCAGCTCTGTTTCCAGCTCGCCCGGCTTGCCCGCGAGATAGATGTGCTTGGCGCCGGCCTCTCTGAGTTGTCTCGCCGCGTCTGCCCCGCCGCTCGCATAGACCTTGTCGGATGAGCAGAGACAGACAAGCGATGCTTCTGATGCCTTGAAGGCTTTCAGCATGTCGTCGCTCGACTGTGCCCCTTGCGCCGCGATGGCCTCGATGCCGCCTGCCTCGAACAGGCTCTTGGCGAAGCTTGCGCGCGCGTGAAGTCCGCGGGGCGCCCGAGACAGGCGAGGAAGATTTTCGGGCGCGCGCCGTGTGCGGCGCGATACTGGTCGCTTCGGTCGCGCAACGCTTCGAACGGCTCGGAAAGCCGCATGCGTTGGAGCGGCTCGGCGGTGCGCTCGGCCTCGTCGTTGCACGGCGCGGACGGTGCGCCGTCGAGCACGGAAATCTCGGCTTCGGCGAGATCGGGAAAGTCGCTGGTGCCGATCAGCGAGTCCTTGCGCCGGGCGATCGCCTTCTCGCGCGCGGCGCGGGCTTCGGCGACATCGCTTTGGATGAGCCTTGGCGCAGCGCCTCGGCAGGCCCGCCGGCCGCTTCGATCTCCTGAAACAACTTCCAGGCTTCCAGGCAAAGCGCGCTTGTGAGCGCTTCCATGGCGCCGGAGCCCGCGGCGGGATCGGCGACGCGATAAAGGTTCGACTCTTCGAGCAGGATGGTCTGGGTGTTGCGCGCGATGCGGCGGGCGAAAGCATCGGGAAGCCCCACCGCCGCGCTGAACGGCAGCACGGTCACGGCGTTCGCCCCGCCCACGGCCGCGGCAAGGCCGGCGATCGTACCGCGCACGATGTTTCCGTGGGGATCGCGCTTGGTCATCATGCGCCAGGCGGTCTCGGCGGTGACGAAGGCCGGCTCCGGCTCGAGACCGCATGCCTCTTCGACGCGCGACCATAGCTTGCGGATGCTGCGGAACTTGGCGGTGGTGAGGAACTGGTTCTGGTCCGCCGCCAGACGGAAGAAGATGAGACGCCGCGCCGTATCGAGGGCACGCCGCCGTCATGGGCGGCGCGCACATAGGCGAGCGCGGTCGACAGCGCGAAGGCCAGCTCTTGCGCTTCCGAGCCGCCTGCCGCGTGCACGGGGCGGCCGTCTCCGACCGCGAAGGGGCCCTTGAAGCCCTGCGCGATCATCTCGCCGACGAGGCTTGCGAACACGTTCGCCATGTCGGGCCAGACCACGTTGTTCCAGCCATTGGCCGCCAGCACGCCGATGGGATCGAATCCGAAGCGGATATTGACGTCGCTCGGAGCGAGGCCGCGCTGCTGCACGAGATTGGCGAGCATCAAGGCGGCGTCCTTGCAGAGCGGGCCAAGCTGAAGCTCGATGGGCACGCCCCACTCGAAGTGCACGTCCTCCAACGCCTCTTTGAGAACGGCCTCGGACGGCGGCAGGGCATGGCCGTAATCGCCGGCCGAGCCTTGGAGCACGAGGCTGAGGCCGCTGGCGCCGTTGTTCAGGTCTTCGAGGATTTGCCGGTTGGCCGTCTTGCCGTCGGCGATGTCGATGCGCTGGATGACCTCCCACGGCGCCCCCGGCCCGCCGGGACGACGTCCGCATCGCTCGCCCGGCCATAGAGCGGCTCGATGACGATGCCGTCACAGCTCTTGGATTCGAGCGAGGCGAAGGGCGCGCTCAGCGCCTTTTCGACCAGCTTCTTCCAGGCCGCTTCGTCGGCGGGCGGAAAGTCGCGGGCCAAGGGGAGTTCAGCCATCTTGCTAACCCTAGAATGGTTCTTGCTTTTTCTCCTAGCACGAAGCTCGCGCGGCGAGAAACCCGTGGGATCTTGGCGGGATTGCGCCCATAGGCCATCTTGGCGTGGGGCTTGTGCAGCCGTTAAAGTGCCGCAGGCCAAGCGAGGGGGATCAGCGGCAATGGCGCGGAAGAAGACACCAACCAAGACGGCGGCGGCAAAGTCCAAAGCGGCCGCCAAAGACGCTGCCGATGCGGCGGAGATCGTCGCCAAGCTCGATCCGGCCGAACTGCCGGAGGAGTCCGTCTATCTCGGCCAGAGCGTCAAGCCGGAGTTCATCCTGCTCAAGCTCGCCAACCGGCACGGGTTGATCACGGGCGCCACCGGCACCGGAAAAACCGTAACCCTTCAAGGCCTTGCGGAAAGCTTCTCGACGGCGGGCGTGCCGGTGTTCTGCGCCGACGTGAAGGGCGATCTCTCCGGCGTGGCCGAGATGGGCGTGGCCAAGGGGTGGATCGAGGAACGTGCGGAACTGATCGGCTACGATGTCGAGTTCAGCGCGCACCCGGTGATCTTCTGGGATTTGTTCGGCGAACAGGGCCACCCAATCCGGACCACTGTCACGGAATTGGGCCCATTGCTCCTGTCCCGGTTGATGGATCTCAGCGAGGCGCAGGAAGGCGTGCTCAACATCGCTTTCAAGATCGCCGACGATGAGAAGCTGCCCCTGCTCGATCTCAAGGATCTGCAGTCGCTGCTGGAGGATCTCGCCGCCCGCGCCGACACGCTCACCACCAAATACGGCAACATCACCAAGCCTCGGTCGCGCATCCAGCGCTCGCTGCTGGTCCTGGAGCAGCAGGGCGGGCAGCACTTCTTCGGCGAGCCGGCGTTGAAGATCGACGATCTGATGCGCACCAGCCCGGACGGCGCGGGCTATATCAGCGTCCTCGTGGCCGACAAGCTGATGCAGAGCCCGCGGCTCTATGCGACTTTTCTCCTGTTCCTCATGTCGGAGATGTTCGAGGAATTGCCCGAGGTGGGCGATCCGGAAAAGCCGAAGCTCGTGTTCTTCTTCGACGAGGCGCATCTCCTGTTCCGCGATGCGCCCAAGGCACTTCTGGAGAAGGTCGAGCAGGTGGTGCGCCTGATCCGCTCCAAGGGCGTCGGCGTCTATTTCGTGACCCAGAACCCGATGGACGTGCCCGATACGGTCTCGCGCCAGCTCGGCAACCGGGTGCAGCATGCGCTCAGGGCCTTTTCGCCGCTGGAGCAGAAGGCGGTGAAGGCCGCGGCGACCACTTTCCGCGCCAACCCGGCTTTCGACACCGAGAAGACCATCATGGAGCTCGGCATCGGCGAGGCTCTGGTGTCGAGTCTCGACCGGAAGGGTCAACCGACCATGGTGGAGCGCACCTATGTCAAGCCGCCGTCGTCGCAGGTCGGGCCCCTGACCGCGGCGGAACGCAAGGCGGTGATCAAGAAAAGCCCGGTTGCCGGCGAATACGACGAGGTCGTGGACCGCAACTCGGCGCACGAGATCTTGCAGGAGCGGACCAAGGCACGCGCGGCGGAGGCCGCCGAGGCAGAGGCGTCCGGCGGCAAGACCGCGGCCCGCAAAAGCGCCGGCGGCTCGCGCAGCGACGGCTTCTGGACGACGCTCGGCAAGTCCATCGCCCGCTCCGTGGTGCCCATGGCGACGCGGGTGCTGGAGGACGCCATCAAGCGCAATGCCCTCGGCGGGATCTCGCGCAAGCGCTAAAGGCGTGACCGCAGGCCATCCTGTGCTACACGAGCGCCCATGTTCACCCTCGACGACATCTCGCTGCGGCTCGGCGGCCATCTCATTCTCGATCACGCCTCGGCGTCCCTGCCGCCGAAGGCGCGCGTCGGGCTGGTCGGCCGCAACGGCGCCGGCAAGTCCTCGCTGCTCAAGCTGATCGCGGGTCAGCATGAGCCCGACACCGGCCGCATCGAGGCGCCGTCGGCCATGCGCATCGGCTATCTGGCGCAGGAAGCGCCAAGCGGTAAGGCCACCCCGTTCGAAACGGTGCTGGCGGCGGCGGCCGAGCGCGCCGCGCTGATGGACGAGGCCGAGCACGCCGTCGATCCGCATCGCATCGCCGAGATCCACGAGCGGCTCACGGCCATCGACGCCCATGGCGCGCCGGCGCGGGCCGCGCGCATCCTCGCCGGGCTCGGCTTCTCGGAGGAGGCGCAGCACCAGCCGCTCGACACGTTCTCCGGCGGCTGGCGCATGCGCGTGGCGCTGGCGGGGCTGCTGTTCTCCGAGCCGGACCTGCTGCTGCTCGACGAGCCTTCCAACCATCTCGATCTCGAAGCGGCGCTGTGGCTCGAATCGTTCCTCAAGAGCTACCGCGCGAGCCTGATCGTGGTGAGCCACGAGCGCGATCTCCTGAACAACGTGGTCGACACGATCCTCCACGTGGAGCGGGGCAAGACGACGCTTTATGCCGGCAATTACGACCAGTTCGAGCGGCAGCGGCGCGAGCGGCTGGCCCAAGCCGAAGCCTCGCGCGCCAGCCAGGAGGCCAGGCGCAAGAAGCTGCAGGCCTATGTGGACCGCTGGCGCTACAAGGCGCATAGCGCGCGCCAGGCGCAGAGCCGGCTGAAAGCGCTTCAGAAAATGGAGCCGGTGGCCGAGGCGGCCGAGGATCCCTCGCTCGTGTTCGACTTTCCGAGCCCAAAGGAATTGAGCCCGCCGCTTCTCGTGCTCGAAGACGTCGCGGTGGGCTATGCGCCGGATACGCCGGTGCTGTCGGGGCTCGACTTGCGCATCGACCCGGACGACCGCATCGCTTTTGTGGGCCGCAACGGCAACGGCAAGACGACGCTCGCCCGGCTGCTCGCCGGCCAGCTCGCGCCGATGGCGGGGAAGATCGCGGCCAGCGGCAAGCTCACGGTCGGGTATTTCGCCCAGCATCAGATCGAGGAATTGGTCGCCGAGGACACGCCGCTCCAGCATATGGAGCGTCTGCTGCCGGACGCGAAGCAGGGCGCGTGCGCGCCCATCTCGGCCGCTTCGGGTTCTTCGGGCGACAAGGCGATGGTCCAAGTGAAGAAGCTCTCGGGCGGGGAGCGGGCGCGGCTGTCGCTGGCGCTGATTACCCGCGATGCGCCGCATATCCTAATCCTCGATGAGCCGACCAACCATCTCGACGTGGATGCGCGCGAGGCGCTGGTCCAGGCGCTGGCGGCCTTTGGCGGCGCCGTGGTCGTCGTCAGCCATGACCGGCATCTCTTGGGCCTGATCGCCGACCGGCTGCTGCTCGTGGCCGACGGCACCGCGCGGGAGTTCGACGGCAGCATCGAGGATTACCGCGATCAGGTGCTGAGCGCGGGCTCGGGCAAAAGCGGCAACGGCGCGGACCCATCCCAGAAGATCAGCCGCAAGGACAAGCGCAAGGCGGCGGCGGATGCGCGGGAACGCGCCAAAGAGCTGCGCAAGACCGCGACGTCGGCGGAAGCCGAAATGAAAACGCTGTGGCGGAAGCGCGACGAGATCGACGCGCTGCTGACCGCACCCGACGCCGCGGCCGGCGAGTTGATGAAGCGGCGCGGCGCGGTGGAGCGCGATCTGGCGGCGGCGGAAGCGCGCTGGCTCGAGGCGAGCGAGGCGGTCGAAGCCGTGAAGCAGGGCGAGGCCGATTGCTGATCTCGAGTTCTCGATCGGCCAGACTGAACTGCGTTTATGACCCCCACCCCCGACCCTCCCCCTTGCAGGGGGAGGGAGCTTCACGCGCGGTGCATATCCCTCCCCCCTGAAAGGGGGGGAGATAGAGG
>NZ_LPWD01000012.1 GCF_001723295.1 Methyloceanibacter marginalis | reverse complement strand
GCCGCCGCCGAGAGAGCGGCCCGGGAGCGGATCGAGGCGGAGGCGCGAGCTGCCGCACAGCGAGCCGCCACGGAAGCCAATGCCGCTGCGGCGGTGCCGGACATCTTGCTGCCGTCGGCGCAGCCGGCGCCGCAGATCAATCCCGACGGCACCGTCGACGATCCCATCGCGGACATGCTTGCGGGCGAGACCGCCGTGGACGGGACCGAGCCGAACGCCCTCGGTACGGAAGAACTCGGTACGGGAGAACTCGGTGCGGACGAAACGGTCGAGGAAGCGCCGGCGCCCGCGCCGCGCCGCTATCGGCGCAAGCCAAGCCGCCCCGACGACTGGAAGAAGAATTACAGCATCTTCGGCGGCGCCGCTTCTAGGCGCGCCGCCCGTTCCCCGGGTTTGCTCCAGCACGTAGAGGCGAATGGCGGCGGAAAGGCTCACCGCGTCGCCCGCGGTCTCAACGCGTGATTTGTCGATCTCGCCGACGAGACCGGCGACCGACTTCCCTTGCGCCCTGGCGATTTCCGCCAGCGCCGTCCAGAACGGCTCTTCCAGGGAGACGCTGGTCCGGTGCCGGGCGATGGTGAGCGAGCGCTTGTTGCGGGCCGTCGTCATGGCGGAACACCCGTCACTTCTTCGGCGCCACCATATCCTGCGGCTTCACCAGCCGGTCGAAGTCGTCCTCGTTCACATGACCGAGCCTGACGGCTTCCTCGCGCAAGGTGCTGCCGCGCTTGTGCGCATGCTTGGCGATCTCGCTCGCTTTGTCGTAGCCGATATGCGGGGTCAGCGCGGTGACGAGCATGAGCGAGCGCTCCATGTGCTCCTTGATTCGCTCGCGGTTGGCCTCGATGCCGGTCACGCAGTTTTTGGTGAAGCTGTCGGCCACGTCGCCGAGCAGCCTGATCGATTGCAGCAGCGCGTAAGCCAGCACCGGCTTGAACACGTTGAGCTCCAGATGCCCTTGGCTGCCGGCGAAGCTCACGGTGGTCTGGTTGCCCATGACCTGCGCGCAGACCATGGTCACCGCCTCGCACTGGGTGGGATTGACCTTGCCGGGCATGATCGACGAACCCGGCTCGTTCTCCGGCAGGAGCAGTTCGCCGAAGCCCGAGCGCGGGCCGGAGCCGAGCAACCGGATATCGTTGGCGATCTTGAACATGGACGTCGCCACCGTGGTCAGCGCGCCATGGGCAAAAACGAAAGCGTCGTGGCCGGCAAGGGCCTCGAATTTGTTCTCGGCGGTCACGAAGGGAAGCTTGGTCATCTCCGCGACTTTCTTGGCAAAGGTTTCCGCGAAAGCCGGGTGCGTGTTCAACCCCGTGCCCACGGCGGTGCCGCCCTGGGCCAGCTCGTAGAGCCCGTGCAGCGACATCTTCAGCCGTTCGATGCCGTGATCGATCTGCGCCGCATAGCCGCCGAATTCTTGCCCCAGAGTGAGGGGAGTGGCGTCCTGCATATGCGTACGCCCGATCTTGAGCACATCCTGAAACGCCTCAGCCTTTTCTTTGAGCGCCTGGTAGAGTCGGGAAAGCGCTGGGTTGAGCCGGTAGGCGATTTCTTCGGCGGCCGCGATGTGCATCGCCGTGGGGAAGGTGTCGTTGGAGGACTGGCCGAGATTGACGTGATCGTTGGGGTGAACAGGGGATTTGGTGCCGAGCTCTCCACCGAGAATCTCGCTGGCCCGATTCGCGATCACCTCGTTCAGGTTCATGTTGGTCTGGGTGCCGGAGCCGGTTTGCCAAACCACCAGGGGAAAATGACCGTCCAGCTTGCCGTCCACGATTTCGTCCGCCGCGGTGGCGATTGCCTCCGCCAAGGCCTTGTCCAGGCGCCCGAGCTCCAGATTGGTCAGCGCGGCGGCCTTTTTCACCAGCGCCATGGCGCGGATCAGGGGTTTCGGCATGTGCTCGTCGCCGATCTTGAAGTTTTGGCGCGAACGCTCGGTCTGCGCCCCCCAATAGCGGTCGCCTGGGACCTTGATCGGCCCAAACGCGTCCGTTTCGGTGCGGGGTGAGGCGGGAGACTGGGGGCCATCGGCTAAAGGCATGAGCATATTTCCCTTTTTGGTAGTCTTGGCGTCCGGGCAGCCGCGCGTTTTGGCGGGCGCCTATCGGGCGATTTGGGCCTAGGCTATACCATCGCGATCACGGATGAGAGAACTGGGCTTGTGGCGAAGTGTTTCGCGGCGGCCCGCGCCGGGAGGCCAGGCGAGGAAGGCGAGTGACGGCGGCGTCGACACACATTGCACTGCCTGCGTCCCAGGCGGCTGGGGTGCCGGTAGCCTTTGCCCGGCTGGCGGCGGTCCTCGTCTGCGTGATCGGCGAGGTCGTGCTGGCCATGTGGCTGGGGATCATCCCCGCCGACGCCCTTCCGAGCCTTGTCGGGATGACGCCCTTGGCCGCGCTCGGGGTCATTTTGGCGGGTCTGGGCCTGCTTTGCCTGACCTATAAGACGATCAGGATCCTCGCGCGGCTGATCGGCCTATTCCTAGTTCTCGCCGGGGTCGTCCTGCTGGGCCAGGGTCTGTTGGGCGTCGATCTCGGTCTCGATCGGGCCCTGATCGCTCCCGGATTTGCGCCGGGGGGCGCCCATCGCGACCTCGACGGCGCCGGGCCTCACGGGAGCGCTGGTCTTGTTCGGGCTTGCGCTGCTTTACGCCAAGCGGGGCCCCGCGCTGTCGATCTTTGCGCAGGCCATTGCTCTCATCATGCTGGCGCAGGTTCTGATCGTGGTCGCCGGCCACGTCTACGGCGTCGACACCAGCAACTACCCGTTCCCGTTCACGCCCTTGACCGCCTACGGTGCGGCGAGCGTGGTGCTTCTCGCCGTCGGTTTCATTGCCGCTTCGCCGGAGCGCGGCATCGCCGCGGCGATCGTCGAGCAGTCGCCCGCGGGCGAGATGCTGCGCCGGCTTCTCCCCGGCATCCTCGTCCTGCCGCTGGTGATTGGCTGGTTCGTGCGCCAAGCCGAGCTGCGCGCGTCTACGACAGCGCCGCGACCCTTGCCATCTTCGCCGTGGCGAGCATCGTCGTGCTCGCCGTGTTCGCCTGGGCCGCGCTCGGCGCCGTCAGACGCGCCGACCTCGAACGTCAGGTGGCGCTGATGGATCTGCGCGGCCAGCGCGAGTGGCTCTCCACGACGCTGGGCTCGATCGGCGAGGGCGTGGATCGCACCGACCCGAGCCGGCCGCGATG
>NZ_LPWD01000011.1 GCF_001723295.1 Methyloceanibacter marginalis | reverse complement strand
TGCCGCCGCTCGGCGTCGAAGGCGTCGGCATCAAGGATAAGGGCACGCCGATCGAGGGCACGAACGCCGTCGGCATCGGCGCGCTCGCTATCGGCGACGTGAAGTACAAGACGGAGTCGGGGCTGTTCAAAGAAATGATCCAGGCCGATAAGCCGGTCTATCTCGATTTCCGTGCCGCCTACAGACTCGCCCAAGACCTCGTCTCCTAGGCGCTCGCGCCCGAAGCGCGGTGCGCTGCTGATCGCCGCGATCTCGGGCCGGGCGCTGGCGCGCGCGGCGGTCGAGGCCGGTTATGTGCCGCTCGTCGCCGACTTTTTCGCAGACGCCGATACGCAAGAGCTGGCCCATGCCTGCCGCAAGATGCCCGGCGATCTGGTCCCGCGGCTTTCAGTGGCGAAGCTTGGGACCGGCGCTTGCGGCCCTTGCGAAAGCCGCCCCTGCTCCCGTGCTCGGGGTTGTGTACGGGGCGGGCTTCGAGGACCGCACGCATCTCCTGTCGCGAATCGCCGAACGCTGGCCCCTGCTCGGCAACGACGCCGGCACCGTCGCGACCATCAAGGCGCCGGAGCGCTTCTTCGCGCTGCTCGACGATTTGGCGATCCCCCACCCCGTCACGGTCACGGCGCGGCCGCGCACTACCACAGGCTGGGTCGCCAAGCGCCGCGGCGGCGCGGGGGGCAGCCACGTGGTCCCGGCGGCCCGGCTCCAGACGCGCGCGGCCAATGTCTACTACCAGAGGCTGATCGAGGGTCGCGCCGTCTCCGCGCTGTTCATCGCCAATGGACGGAACGCGCGCGTGCTCGGCTTCAGCGAACAATGGACGGCGCCGGCGCCGGGCAAGCCGTGGCGCTATGGCGGCGCGGTGCGGCCGGCGTCCCTCTCAGATGGCGCAGCGGAAGAGATGTCGCGCATCGTGATCTCCGCCGCCCGGGCCTCGAGACTAAAGGGGCTGGCCTCCGCCGACTTCATGCTCGACCAGAATCATCCCTATCTGATCGAGATCAACCCGCGACCTGGCGCCACACTCGATATCTTCGCAGGCGCGGCAAGGCCGCTGCTTCGTCTCCATGTGGAGGCGGTACGCGACGGCAAGCTTCCTTGGAAAACCCCTGTCTTCGAAGGGGCTGCGGCCATGGGCTACGTCCACGCGCCAAAGGCCTTGATTGTGCCGCGCAACATGATTTGGCCCGCCTGGGCGGCCGACCTCCCGGCACCCGGTGAGCGGATCGACAAACAGCGTCCGATATGCACTGTACTGGCCCGCGCCGGGACCAGAAGACGGGCGAAACGCCTCATAGAAGAGCGCAAAGCCAGCGTCCTCGCCATAATACAAAAGTCTAAGGGGGAGCAGGGTGAACAAGAAGAACAACGAAGGACGCGTAAGCCAAGACATGAAGAAACCGAGTATCAACACGCTGGTCGCGCCATTGGTGCGCGACCTCATCGATAACGCCGATGCGTTGCGCGTCGACGTGACGACCGGCTCGCTGGGCGAGACCCTGGTCGATTGTGGGGTGAAGGCCGTTGGCGGCCTGGAGGCGGGCCGGAGACTGTCCGAGATCTGCCTTGGCGGTCTGGGCCAGGTGACATTCGAGACCACCGGCACCGAGGACCCCTGGCCGTTCATGGTGACCGTGCACACGAGCCAGCCCGTGCTCGCCTGCCTCGGTTCGCAATATGCCGGGTGGAGCCTCTCGGTCGAGGACAACGGGAAGAAATTCAACGTGCTCGGCTCCGGTCCGGCCCGCGCCATGGGCTCTTCGGAGAAGCTGTTCGACGAACTCGGCTATCGCGACACGGCGAAGACCGCCGCGCTGGTGATCGAGGCGGACAAGGCGCCGCCGGCGGCGCTGGTGAAGAAGATCGCGGAGGCCTGCAAGATCGCGCCGGACAAGCTGACGATCCTCTACGCGCCGACCTCGAGCCTCGCCGGCACGGTGCAGATCGCCGCGCGCTGCCTCGAAGTCGCGCTGCACAAGGCGCATGAGCTGCACTTCCCGCTGGACGACATCGTCGACGGCATCGCCACGGTTCCGGTCCGCCCCGCGCGCCCGGCTTTCATCGAGGCCATGGGCCGGACCAACGACGCCATCATCTATGCCGGCCGCACCCAGCTCTATGTCACGGGCGAAGCGGACGCCGCCAAGAAGCTCGCCGACGAATTGCCGAGCGCCAACTCGAAGGACTACGGCAAGCCGTTCGCCGAAATTTTCGCGGCGGTGAAAGGCGACTTCTATCAGATCGACCCGATGCTGTTCAGCCCGGCCAAGGTCACGGTGACATCGCTCAAGACGGGCGAGAGCTTCCACAGCGGCAAGATCGACGACGCCGTGCTGCAACGCTCCTTCGCCTGACCCCATGGCTGCCGAACCGCCATCACCCCTCCATCGTCCTGTTCGGCGATGGACGGGATTGGCATGGCAAGAGCCTCTTGCGCGCCTTCAAGCGGCGGGGCATCCGCCCCATCGTGGCGCCGCTGCCTTCTTGCGGCTTTTCCACGGAGACCGCGACCGGGCTCTCTATTCCATGGCTCGGCGATCACCGGCCCGAAGGCGCCTTTGTGCGCTTCATTCCCGGGGGCAGCTTCGAGCAGGTGACGCTCTATCTCGGGGTACTCCATGCGCTGCGCGAGCTCGGCGTGACGGTGTGGAACGACGCCCGCGCCATCGAGCGCTGCGTGGACAAATCCACCACGACGTTCTTCCTGCAAAAGGCCGGGCTGCCGACGCCCAGGACGTTCGCCGGCGTCGATAGGAGCACGGCGGAAGCGATCGCGCCCGGCTCGCCGCGGAAGGACACCGCGCCGTCGAGAAGCCGCTGTTCGGCGCCCAAGGCAACGGTCTGCGCCTGATCGAGGCGGCCTCCGACCTGTCGCCGCCCGAAGCGGTGAACGGCGTCTACTACCTGCAAGAATTCGTTCCCGGGGCCCATGGGCGCTACCAGGATTGGCGGCTGTTCGTCTGCGCCGGCCGTGTTGTTGCCGCGATGATCCGCCATGGCGAAAGCTGGATCACCAATATCAAGCAGGCGCCCGTGCCGAGGCAGCCATTGCCGGCCAGGACCTGAGCGATCTCGCCGTGCGCGCCGCGGCCGCGGTGGGCGCCGACTATGCGGGCGTCGATGTGATCCAGGCGCCCGATGGGAGATTTCTCGTGCTCGAAGTGAACTCCATGCCCGCCTGGAACGGCCTCCAGAAGGTGACGCGGCTGCGCATCTCGGACCATCTAGTCGATGCGTTTCTCGATGCGGCGCTGCCCGCGGGCGGACGCAAGACCCGAGAGGAAGCGTGACCGCACCCCTCACCTCCGAACGTATTGTCTCGAGCTTCCATGAGGCTTGCCTGGCCGAGCTCGAGGCGCTCAAGCCCGGCAACGTGCATCGCATCGCCAACGGCCACAATATGAGCGTCGGCGACTTCGAGAAGAGCGCCGCGGCCGCGGCGCCGGCGATCGGCGCTCCCGATCTGTCGGTGGGCGAGCGCATCGAGGCCGCCGTGGAGGCCACGCGTGAGGCCGTCGGCCAAAACACCAATCTCGGCATCGTGCTGCTTGCCGCCCCCCTCGCCCAGGCGGCGCTCGACCCTTCGGGCCACAGCCTGGAAGACCGGCTCAAGGAGGTTCTCGGGTCTCTCACCATCGAGGACGCTTGCGCGGCCTATCGCGCGATCCGGCTGGCAGAGCCCGGCGGGCTTGGGCAAGCGCCTTACCATGACGTGGCGGCGGAGCCGGGGTCACCCTGTATGAAGCGATGCAGGCGGCGGAGACCCGGGGACCGGATCGCCTGGAATTACACCCACGGCTTCGTCGATATCTTCAAGCTCGGCCTCAAATGGCTCGACGGCGGCACGAAACGCTGGGGTCCGGTGGCCTGGGTCACGACCTATGTCTATCTCGGTTTTCTCGCCCACATCCCCGACACCCTGATCGAGCGCAAGTTCGGCGGGGCGGCCGCGAGCGAGGTCCGGGACGAAGCGCGGCCGATCGAAGCGGGATTGTCTCACTGCCACGATCCGCAAGACATGGCGGGGCCGCTGACCGCGTTTGACGCCTCGCTCAAGGAACGGGGGCTGAATCCCGGAACTTCCGCCGATTTGACCGTGGCCACGCTGTTCGCCGCCGCGCTGCAAGGCCGGTAAATGGCCCGATAAGGAACATTCGGGCCACGCAAGAACGGCCAATAATCGACTTGCCGATCCTTCTAGCCCCGGCTTATGTTGCGCCAGCGGAACTCCGACCAGGAGTTGCGGACGGAGGAGCGTTCACCCAGGAGCACTTTCGTCGGCTCGTCGCCGGGTCTTAAGGCCGGTGGCCGCCGTTTTGTCTGATCATCCTAGTACTAGGGAGGGGTTGCCTCATGGCCAAAATCACTGGTGTTTGTGTCGGCGAGTCGCTCGTCGGCGACGGCAACGAAGTTGCCCATATCGATCTACTGCTCGGTCCGCGCGGTAGCGCCGTCGAAACGGCTTTCTGCAACGCGCTGACCAACAACAAGGACGGCTTCACCACGCTTCTGGCGGTTGTCGCGCCGAACCTGCTCTGCAAGCCGCCGACGATCCTTTACAACAAGGTGACCATCAAGGACGCCCGCCAGGCCGTCCAGATGTTCGGTCCTGCCCAATACGCCGTGGCGAAGGCCGTGGCCGACTCCGTGGCCGAAGGTGTGATCCCCGCCAACGAGGCAGACGATCTTTTTGTCTGCGTCGGCGTGTTCATCCATTGGGAAGCCAAGGACGACAAGAAGATCCAGGAATTCAACTACACGGCCACCAAGGAAGCCCTCGCCCGCGCAGTCGCCGGCGAGCCGAAGGCCTCCGACGTGACCGCCAAGAAGGACTCGGCCACGCATCCTTTCGCCGCTGGCTGAAAAGGAGAACCCCCAGGTCGGGACGACCCCGGCAGTGGAAACGGGCCGGGCCCGATTCGGCGGTGGCTACAAAAGCTCGGTTTCTAGGAAACAGAGCTGACCGCATATCAAGTCTGAGATCGCCGCTTTCCCAGGAGAGCGGCGATTTCTTTTTGGCTGATGGCGCCTGAGTGCAACGCCGTGGCCGCGAGCACGCCGGCCGCACCGGCCTGCGCCACCTTGGCGATGTCGTCGAGACCGGCCACGCCGCCGCCGACGTAGACGGACCTGCCGCCCGCGCGCGCCAGCGTCTCCT
>NZ_LPWD01000010.1 GCF_001723295.1 Methyloceanibacter marginalis | reverse complement strand
GTCTCTCGCCCCATCCCAAACCAGTGGGTGGAGGAAGGCTTGTGAAACAGCCGTTCCGAGGCTATCTCTCCCTTGAGGAAACGAAGTCCAAGAGTGGGGCCGACAAAGCCTCAAAGGCCGTAAGCCGCCATGCAAAAGGAAACTGCCAAGGACGGGGGTGCACGCACGCCGGTCCTGTCGGTCAAGGACGTGTCGTATTGGTATGGTGCCAAGCAGGCCCTCGACGACGTGAGCTTCGATGTCTACTCCGGCAAGGTAACGGCCCTTCTAGGCCCGAACGGCGCCGGGAAGACGACGCTCTTTTCCCTCATTACCCGCCTGTTCGATGCGCCCACGGGACGTATCGAGATCGACGGCCGCTCCGCGGCCGATTGGGGCTTCAAGGCGCTGGGGCCGCTAGGCGTGGTGTTCCAGCAGCCGACTCTCGATCTCGACCTGACCGTGAAGCAGAACTTGCGCTATTTCGCGTCGCTCAGGGGTCTGAAGCGCAAAGAAGCGGATGAGCGTATGGACCGTGCGCTCACGGCGCTGGACATGAAGGAGCGGATTGGGGAGAGAGTGCGTTCGCTTAATGGCGGCCATAGACGCCGTGTAGAGATTGCTCGCGCCTTGCTGCATAGTCCGAAGCTGCTTCTGCTGGACGAACCGACCATCGGCCTCGACGACCCGACGCGCGCGGCCATCGTGCGGCATATCCACGAGTTGGCGCGCACGGACAATATCGGCGTGTTGTGGGCGACTCATCTGTTCGATGAGATCGAGGCGGACGACGATCTCGTCGTCCTAAGCAAGGGGCGCATCGTGGCGCGGGGCGAGGCGAAGGCGGTGGTGGCGGACACCGGCGCCAAGGACTTGGGCGAGGCTTTCAGGCGCTTGATTGGCGGCGATGCCGAGGAGGACGTCGCCATATGAGCTTCCTCCATTATGTCCGGGCCTTTCGCGGCATCGTCTGGCGGGAACTCTTGCGCTTCCTGCAACAACGAGAGCGATTCTTCGCGGCGCTGGTACGTCCGCTGATCTGGCTCATCATTTTCGCGGCAGGGTTCCGCGCGGCGCTCGGCATCTCGATCATCCCCCCATACGAGACCTACATCACGTACGACGTCTATATCACGCCGGGTCTGCTCGCCATGATCCAGCTGTTCAACGGCATGCAGAGCTCACTCTCCATGGTCTACGACCGCGAGATGGGGTCGATGCGGGTGTTGCTGACAACGCCCCTGCCGCGATGGTTCCTCCTCGTGGCGCGGCTGTTCGCCGGAGTCCTGGTTTCCCTGTTCCAGGTCTATGCATTTTTGGCGGTCGCCTGGCTCTGTGGCGTCGAACTGCCGCCCTGGGGCTATCTCGTGGCCCTTCCGGCGCTCATCCTCACGGGCATGATGTTCGGCGCGCTTGGCATGCTGCTCTCCTCGACCATCAAGCAGCTCGAGAATTTCGCAGGCATCATGAACTTCGTGATCTTCCCGATGTTCTTCGCCTCCTCGGCGCTCTATCCGCTGTGGAAGATGCGCGAGGGCAGCCTCACGCTCTATTACATCTGCTTCTACAACCCCTTCACCTGGGCGGTGGAGCTCATCCGGTTCTCTTTCTACATGAAGATGAACTGGGAGGCGTTGGCGGTGGTGGCCGGCTGCACCGCGGTCTTCCTGGCCCTGTCGGTCTGGGCTTACGATCCCTCGCGGGGCATCCAGCAACGCAAGGCGGCGGCGCCCGCCGCGGCCGGCTGAGGACGCCTCAGAGAGGCCTCTTAGGCCCGAGAAGTTCGCGGGGAAGCGTTCCAGAAGATCGGTGTGAAGCGCTTCGATCATCTTGGGATCCCGCTCTCTTTGCGGAACGTCGATGGTCTCGACCGCCACGACATGAGTTGGCCGGGGCGCCAGCAGCACGAGCTGATCGGCGAGGAGTATCGCCTCACGGGCGTTGTGCGTGACCAGCAGCGTCGTGGTCGGGCGAGCCGACCAGACATCGAGCAGAAGCCGCCTCAGGCGATCTGCGGTCTTCTCGTCGAGCGACACGAACGGTTCATCGAGCAGAAGCAGGTCGGGCTCGGTGGCGAAGGCCCGGGCCAGCGCCACGCGTCGGGCTAGGCCCAGAGACAGTTCTAGCGGGTAGCGCGATAACATGTCCGCAATGCCCACCGCGTCGGCCAACCGCTCGAGATTCTTTTCGGAGAAGTCGGGCGCCGCGACCAGCTCGATATTCTGACGCACCGTGCGCCAGGGCAGAAGGCGCGGCTCCTGGAACATGAAGCCAAGCCTCGCGTCGGCCGGCATTTCGATCTCGCCGGAGAACTGGTCGTCCAGCTGGGCGACAATCCTGAGCAGGGTGGTCTTGCCGCAGCCCGACGGCCCCATGAGAACGGTCATGCTCTCAGGCTTGAGGTCGAGGGAAAGATCCCGGATGGCTGTCAGCCTCGTGCCGTCAGCCCCGATATGGGTCTTCTCCTCGATGCGAATGCTAAACTGGCTTGTTACGCCAGCGTGTTGAATATCGTTCAAGGGGCTGCACCAATAGGTATTCGATCGCGAGCATGACCGCCACGAAGGACAGCGTATAGCCAAGGATGGCGGTCACATTGAAGAGCTGGAAGTTGAGGTGAAGTTCGAAGCCCACGCCGTTCGGCCGGCCGAGGAGTTCGACCACAAGCACGATCTTCCAAATGAGCGAGAGTCCCGAGCGCGACGCGGCGGCAAAATAAGGCTGAAGCTGCGGCAAGGTAACGTTGCGGAACTTGCTCCACGGGCTCATGCGGTAGGCGCGCGCCATCTCGTCAAGACCGGGGTCGAGGGCCCGGGCGCCCTCGCGCAAGGTCACCACCACGTTGGGAATCTTGTTGAGGGCGACGGCGCCGATGGCGGCCGCCTCGTTCAGCCCAAACCACACATAGGCGAGAATGATGATCACGAGCGCCGGCAAATTAAGAAGCACGATGAGCCAGGGATCGAGCACCCGGTTCACCGCCGGCATCTGTCCCATGATCAGGCCAATGGCGCTGCCGATGACCATGGCAACCACGAACGAGGCGATGACGCGCCACAGCGTGATTCCGAGTTGAAACAGCAAATCGCCGTGCACCGTCTCTTCGTAGATGTAGTCCAGGACCGCGGCAGGGCCCGGCAGCAGGCGGCTCTGAGCAATCTCGGCCCCCACGAACCAGATGAGCAGAAAGCCAGCCACGGACAGAATCGAGGACCACGGGCCGCGCGTGAGCCACGCGCCCCGGCGGGCCTCCGGTCGGGCAAAGGTCATACTCACTGGCTAGTCTCGTGCCAGAAGGTCCCCGGCGCCAGTTCCGTGCCGGAGCCCACCAGCTTGGTTCCGCCGAGCTCGCGCAGGAATTGGTAGAGGACCTTCGCGTCGGCTTCTTCCGCGGCGATGGGCCGTTCGGGGATGCCCTCCCGGTAGCGGCGTCTCAGCGCCTCGAACGTGGCATCGTTAAAGGTCGGGTCGTTGGTGCCCATGAGCGGCCTCAGCCGGTCCCACTCCGCGTCGGATGTCGCCAGCAGCTCGTTGGCTTTGGCGGCGGCGTTGAGAAAACCTTCGATCGCTTTAGGGTTCTTGTTCGCCCAGGCTTCGTTGAAGACATAACCGACCATGGCAACCTCGCCCTTGGCGCCGAGCTCGCGAACCACCTCCTCAAGTCCGATCAATTGCGTGAAGCCCAAAGCCTCGAGACGCGCGGCATAGGGCCAGAAATTGAGCACCGCATCGATGTCGCCTTGCTTCGCCCTCTCGGCCAGGAGAGGCGGCGCGCCATATTCTTGGGTTGTGTCGGTCCGCAAATCGATATTCGCGGTGCGCAGCGCATAAGCCACGATCAGCAGCCAGCTCTTGTCGAGCGGGCCGCCGGCGACGCCAAGCGTCTTGCCCTTCAGATCGGCCAGCGTCTTGATGGGCGAATCCGGGGGAACCATGATGGCGCCGAGCGCCGTGGAGAACGGTGCGAAGGTGAAGTCGGCGCCGCTGGTCCGCTCGCGCGAGACCCAGAGCCAGTCCGTGGCGATGACGTCCATCGAACCGCCTTGCAAGCCAACGGTCGTCGCCTGGGTGCTAGCCAGCGGTGTGACGTCGAGCTCAATGCCTTCCGCCTTGTCGAGCCCGTTGGCCTCGATGGTATCGAGAACCCAGCTTACGGTGCCGAACTTCAGGACACCGACCTTGACGGTTTTCAGATCCTCCGCATGTGCAACGGTGCTGCTCGCCAGAGCGAAAATCAAAAAAGCTACCAGACGTGACCGCAACGGGGCTCCTCCACGTTCATTCTTGGTTCCAGGTTCTTTGGGACGAGCCAGGCGTAGCGCACCCGAAGCTCCTGTCGCTGACGGGCAGGCGCGGCCATGGCCCTTTTGGCAAGGCCCGGAAGCGTTATGGCGCGTAGTCGGCGAGAGTGGCGAGGCATAATCTAACCGATGGACCGCGCTTAGCAAGGTTCCAATTCCACCCTGCCAGGACTCTGGCGGCGTTCCTGGAAAAAGCCCATGGCCCCGGATCCGCATCAGCCCGCCGCCTTTAGCCTATAGCCGTGGCCGCGCACCGTTTCGATCAGAGGGTCGCGGCCCTTGGTGTCGATCTTGCGCCGAAGCCGGGCAATATAGACGTCGACCACGTTGGTCAGGGGATCCTCGCTATAGCCCCAGACCTGGTTGAGGATGCGGGTGCGCGAGAAGACGCGGCCCGGTGCGCCCATCAGAAGCTCGAGGATGGCCAACTCCTTCGCGGTGAGCTTGATAGCCTCGCCGCCACGCTTGACCTCCAGCAACTCGCGGTCCAGCTCGAGATCCGAAACTTTCAGAACGTTGGAGCTTTGCGCGAAGTTGTGCGAGCGGCGGAACAAGGCCTCGATGCGTACCAAAAGCTCATCGAAATCGAAAGGCTTGGTGAGATAGTCGTCGGCGCCGATCTTGATGCCTTTGATCTTGTCCTCGAGCGCATCCATGGCCGTCAGCATCAGGATCGGCGTGTGTTGGCCCTCCTGGCGTAGGCGCTGACAAACATCGTAGCCGTGCATATCGGGCAGCATGAGATCCAGAATGATCACGTCAACTCGCCGGTCTTGGCGAGTTCGACACCCTCGCCGCCGGTCGGGGCCACGGTCACCCCATGGTTCTCCGCGCGAAGGCCACGGTCGATGAAATCGGCGACGCGCGGTTCGTCTTCGACCAAAAGCACGTTCACGCCTGTCCCCCCTCGGTATCCGCCGGCAAAGTGACCACGACGGTCGTTCCTTCGCCCTCTTTGCTCTCCATCTCAATCCTCCCCTTGTGGGCCTCCACGATGGCCTTGGCGAGAGGGAGGCCAAGACCGAGCCCTTCCTCGTTCATCTCTGTGGCGTTGCCGCCGCGGCGGAAGCGCTCGAAAATTCCCTCGAGCTCGCCCGCCGCGATCCCGACGCCGGAATCCGAAACCTGCACCGTCACCTTGCCATTGGACCGTCCGACCCCGACCTCGATCACACCCTTGGAGTTGGAGTAGCGAACGGCATTATCAAGGAGAACAAGAAAGAGCTGCCGCAGGCGAGCGGGGTCGCCACGGACCATCTCGTGGCTGGAGTCGTTGGCGAGGGTGATGCCGACGGCCTTGCTGTGAGCGATGACCTTCGCGTCGCCACAGACCTTCTCAACCAAATCCGTCAGATCCAGAGATTGAAGTTTAAGCTTGGCGGCGCCGGCGCTTGGCGGGCAATAAACAAGAGGTCGTTGACCAGCACGGAGAGATGCTTTGCCTGCTCGACGATGCGCTCGATGGACTGTTTGTATTCGGCGACCCGCTTGTTCTTGCCGCGCAACGAGATCTCGCCTTCGCCGCGGATAACGGTAAGCGGAGTGCGCAGCTCGTGGCTGATATCGGCGAAGAAGCCGCGCCGGGTCTCGTCGATCTTGCGCAGCGACTCGTTTGCTTTGCGCAGCTCTTCGGTGCGCTCCTCGACGATGGATTCCAGATTGGCGTGAGCGTCCTGCAACGCCTTCTGATGGGCTTGGAGATCGGCGGCCATGCCGTTGAAGCTGCGGCCGAGCTCGGCGAACTCGTCGCGGCCCGACACGGAAATGCGATGGGAGAGGTCGCCTTCGGCAAGCTTCCGCGTGCCGTGTAAGAGCTCGGCCAAAGGCGCGCGCAAGCCGCGGACCAGAAGAATCAGGAGGCCGAGGGTGGTGAGAATGGCGAGCGCGGCGTGGATTTGGCTGATTCGCTCAAGCCGCCCGAGCAGGGTGGCCGCATCCGCGTCGATCCTCAGCACTTCGGCGGTCTCGTCGGCGACGGCAACCTCGATCAGCTCATTGAGCTCCTGGTCGATGCCGCCTCTGAGGAGCTCAATCAGGTTTTGCCAGGCGATGTCGGGACGGCCGCGGCTCCTGAGCTGCTCGACCTCGGCGAGCTGATCGAGCGTGTGCTGGTACTCGCGCCGGATGGCCGCGAGCCGGTCGAGCTCGGCCGTTTCCGCGCGGTGCTCGGTGCCGCCGACCATGGCCAGTTCTTTCTCGGACAGATGTTCGAGCGCGGCCAGGTCCGACTCGATGACCTTGTTCAGGTAGGCGGCGCCGAGAGGCCGGTCGGTCATGCCCGTCAGCAGGGTGTCCGTCCAGGCTTTGAAGAGCTGTTGGCTGTGGCGGGAGAGCTGAAGCTGCCGCTCCAGTTGCTCATGGGCGATGCGGGAGCGCGTCAGATAGCGGTGGGATTGGGCCACGCCCCAATAGGCGAGCGCCGCCGCGGAAAGCGACATGGCGAGCAGCAATCCGGCCGCGATCAGGAGCTTGGTCCGATACCGCATGAAGCCTTCAGATCTCCTTGGCTGTCGGGGAGGGCCTTGGGACCCTTCTCCACGGCAGTTCTCCCTGCCGTCGAGCGGACGGCAAGCTACCTATACTGCATTTTTTCGAGGAATGACGGGTTCCAGGGGGTGTTTGGCTGGCACTCACTTCGTGAAACCGTCGCGGCAATTCCCGCTTAGTTTGCAATTCTTTCCCGCCTAGCTTGCTAGACATGACAGTATTGACGTTGGATATTTCTCCCCTGGAAGGGAACGCCGAAAAAGCGGGCAAACCGCTGGGCGTCTAGGGGGTTGGGGGCGTCTCTTGCGTTCGGCGTGGCGAAGAACGGGTTCGGTCTGCGGAGCGCGGTCAAGGCCGCAGGACGCGGTCTCAGCGATCGTCGGGGTTCGGCAGACCGTTCGGGAAGTTCTTCCTCACTGTCAGGGGTATGTCAGGCAGGTTCCAGTAGGACTTCCTCGCTTTCGCACCAGGGGGCGCAAGTGAGGAAATTTCTGCGAACGGTTCCTTGGCTCTTTGCGGCCACTGCGCTGATGACGGCCATCAAAGCGCAGGCCGAATACGAGATCCCCGAAGTCGATGCGGAGAAGGGCGCGATCGAAGCCGAGTATCGCGGCGCCTCCCATTGGGGTTTGCCGCGCGCGAACGAAGAGGACGATCTCGATCTCCTGCGCCAAAGTCACGAGGTGGAGTTCCAGTACGGACTCACCGACTGGTGGATGCTCCGCCTCACACCGAATGTCGAACAGCCAGACGGCGAGTCGATCGAACTTGCTTCAATCGGTGTCGAGACGCAATTCGTGCTCGTGCCACGGAGGGGCGGAACGTTCGGCTTGGCGCTGATGGCAGGCTACGGCCCAAACTCGCTTTTCGTCGACGGCGATGACCCGGACGAGTTCGAGTTCGGACCCGTCATCGAGGCCGCGCCGGGACCGTGGCTGTTCACCTTCAATCCGCGCCTGTTCGATGAGGTCGGTAGCGCCCAGGATCAGGAGTGGCTCGGCTTCGAGTACGCCGCGCAAGCCCGCTACAGCGTTACCGACCGATGGGCGCTCGCCGTCCTAGGTTTCGGCGAGATCGAAGAGCTGGTCCACGCCGGTCCATTCGAGGCTCAGACCCACGTGTTCGGCCCAAGCCTCTATGTGTTCTCGGCGCCGGAGGCGGAACAGGAATGGAGCTTGGGCGCCGGCGCTTGTTCGGTCTGACGGACGTCTCGCCTGAGACGTCGCTGCGCATCACCTTCGCGGTGGAGTACTGAGATGCGCGTCGCGCGCCGCGTACTCCAGCGTGTCATGGCCGGCACCGCTCTGCTTCTGCTCCCGGTGGCGCCGGCGCTCGCCGAGTTCGAGATTCAAGAGTCGACCATCGACCCCGGCGAGATCCAGCTTCAATATCGCGGCGCTTGGCATTCGGGTTTACCGAAGGGAGACGCCGCGGATCTGGATGTGCTGCCGGACGAGGAAGAGGCCCCGCTGCGCCAGAGTCACGATGTCGAACTGCAGATGAGCATCACTAGCCACTGGCTCGTGGCCCTGACCCACACCTTCGATGAGCCCATAGCGGATGATTTCCGGCTCAGCGCCCTCGAGGTTGAGAGCCAAATAGAACTCATCACATTAGTCGGAGACGGGTTGGGATTGGCCGTGCAAGGCGGCGTTGAGAAACCCCTCTTGGAGGCGAGGCGGGAGGAGGCCTCCGATTTCAGCCTGGGGCCCATCATCGAGCTGGCCAAGAGCGACTTCTTGCTGACGCTGAACCCTTTGTTCTTCCGCGAATTCGGGGAGCTGGCAGAGCAGGAAGGCTGGGGATTCGAGTATGGTTGGCAGGCCAAATACGACGTCACGGAGCGGCTCGCCTTGCACTCGAAATGTTCGGCGAGATCGACGAGCTAAGGAACAGCGGGTCGTTCGACGAGCAGCAGCATAGTATCGGGCCTGCGTTCTATTACACGCTCGGCGAAGCGGAGGTGGATGAATTCGGCAAGGGCGAGGGCGCCGAGCTTGTCCTCAGCCTTGGCGCTCAGTTCGGTCTTACGGAGCAAACCTCCGACGCAGCCCTGAAAGTCTTTATCGGCTACGAGTTCTTCTAACCGACAACGTCCTTCGGTTAGCGGACGGAGAACTTGAACGGCACCGACACCTCGATCGTCTCTTCCCCGACCTCGTCGGGAATTGCAGGAAATGGCGAGGCCCTCTCGATTGAGGCCATGGCCGCGTTGTCCAGCTGCTTTGAGCCGGAACTCTTGACGATCCTGTGGGCCACGAGTTCGCCGTCCGACTTGACGGTCAGCCGCACGACTGCGGTGCCGATCAGGGTCGTGCGCGGGTTTACCTTGCTGCGCTCGAGATGGGTTCTCAGTTTGCCGAGGTAGGCCCGGTGCGCCGTGGCGTCACCGCCCTTCTTCTCCTCGCCCGAGCTTTCGCGCATGGCTATGACGGTTTCTTGCTGAACCGTGGCGACCTGCTGCGGGAGCGGCTGCTCTTTGACCTCAGGCTCGGGCTCTTTCACTTCTTCCCGTTTGGGTTCGGTCACCTCTTCGGGTTTGACCTCTTCCACCTCCTCGGGCTCGATGACGTTCTCCTGCTCGGGGCCGGTCTCGGAGGTGAGCACTTGTTGCTCCTCGACCGGCTTCACTTCGGGCACGTCCTCGACCGGAAGCTCCTTTTGCTCTTCGATCGCTTCGATCTGCTCGAGTGGTTGGGCGGCCGCCGTCTGCACGGGCGGGGCCTCCACGGCTTCCACCGAGACGACGTCCTCACCCAGCTTGGCGACGCCTTGCAAGGCAATGCCTTGCTCGATCATCATGATGTCGTCGCCGGTTCCCTGCTCGAGGGCGGCGCCGCTCGAAGACGGCCAAAGCATGACAGCCGCAAAGGCACCGTGGATGCCCAGCGAGACCAGCCATGTGATGAGACGGAGCGCCATGATATCTCGCTCAGATGCCTAGGGGCTGTTGCCCGCCGCTCCCCCATTGGCCTTCGGCTGGGACAGCAGGGAGACTCGCGCATAACCGCTTTGTCCGACGCGGCCGAGAATCTCCATCAC
>NZ_LPWD01000009.1 GCF_001723295.1 Methyloceanibacter marginalis | reverse complement strand
CCGCCCGTGTCCTCAAGGAGACCGGCTGCGGCGCGGTCAAGCTCGAGGGCGGCGTGCATATGGCCGAGACCATCAAATATCTCACGAGCCGGGGCATCCCGGTAATGAGCCATATCGGGCTCACGCCGCAGGCGGTGAACCAGATCGGCAGCTTTCAGCCCCAAGGGCGCCACCGTTCCGAATGGGCCCGGTTCGAAGAGGATGCCAAGGCCGTGGCCGAGGCCGGCGCTTTCGCCGTGGTGGTCGAGGCTTTGGCCGAGTTGCTGGCCGCGCGCATCACCAAGCAGATCGCCATTCCCACGATCGGCATTGGTGCGTCGGCCGAATGCGACGGGCAGGTGCTCGTGCTCGAGGACATGCTGGGACTCTCCCCGCGCGTGCCCAAATTCGTCAAGGAATACGCCCATCTCGGCGATGCCATCGAAGGGGCCGTGAAGGCCTATTCCACCGAGGTGCGCGCCCGTGCCTTCCCGTCGGACGCTTATACCTATCCGATGTTCGAGGACGACGACGGGGCCACGAAAAAGACCAAAATGACAGGCAGTTAGCCTTAGAGGGCTAACGCATTTACCACGCTTGCCAGGTCGCGCCGGGGCTTGAGCCTTGCGCGAGCAACGGGCCTTCACTATACGGCGTGAGGTCAGGGTGGCTGCGTCTGCCCCGGCCGCCGATCCTTTGTCATCAGAAGAGCCCGCAGCCCAATGAGCGACAACAGTTTCTTTCGCGAGGTCGACGAGGCCGTCCGCCACGACCAGTACAAGAGGCTGTGGGACAGATTCGGTGTCTACATCATCGTCTTTGCCGCCGTTCTGATCGCCGGTGTCGCCGGATATAAGGGGTGGTCCTTCTGGAAAGAGCGGGAGTCGCAGAGAGCCGGCGCGGAATTCGTTCAGGCCATGGTCCTCGAGAACGAGTCCGATCCGGCCAAGGCCACGGAAGCTTTCGAGACGCTCGCGGACGACGGTCCGCACGGCTATAGGGTGCTTTCCCGGTTCCAGTTGGCGGCAGCTCAGGCGAAGGCGGGCGAGACAGACAACGCCGTCACCGCCTATGACGCACTCGCCACGGATGGCGGCGTCGATCCGATCCTGCAGGGACTTGCCACGCTTCAGGCCGCGACGCTGCGGCTCGATAAGGCCGACTACGCCGAGATGGAGCGGCGGCTCAAAGGGCTGATCGAGGGGAACACCGCTTGGCGGTTCTCGGCCCGGGAGCTGCTTGGCCTTTCGGCTTATCAGCACAAGAACATGCGTACAGCCGAGGAGCAGTTCAGCGCTCTTCTCGGCGATCAAGGAACGCCGCCGAACATGCGCGACCGTGCCAATATGATGCTTGCACTCATTGTGAGCAGCGCGCCGGCGCAGAGCAGTTCCACGACCAATTAGTTGCGAAGCAGCGGGGCTCGAAAATTGGGCCGGGATAAAGAACGGAGAACAGGCAGTCGCCTTCTCAGCGCAGGGCTTCTTGTCGTTGCGGTCGCCTTGGTCTTTTCCGGCTGTGGCGGGCCGCTCTCGTCGATCAAGAATCCGTTCTCCGAGGATGAGGAGCGGCTCCCTGGCGAGCGAATCGCCGTTATTACCGATCCGGGCGAGCTCGCGCCGGCCAGATCACGGCGAAGCCCGTCTCTTTGCCCCCGGCCAGCGTCAATGCGTCTTGGACGCAGCCAGGCGGCGTGCCCTCCAACAGTCTCGGTCATTTGGCGCTTCAGGGCGGCTTGCGCAAAGTCTGGACCGCGGATGCCGGCACGGGGTCTTCGTCGAGCGGTCGGCTGAGTGCGGTACCTCTCGTGGCTGGAGGCAAGGTGTTCACGCTGGACGCCGCGGGTGACGTGTCGGCTTTTTCCACCTCGAGCGGCGCGAAAGTCTGGTCGACCAGCCTCACGCCCGAGAACGAGAAGAGCAGCGAAGGCTTCGGCGGCGGGCTCGCGCTCGAGGGCAATACGCTCTACGCCACGACCGGCTACGGCACCGTGGTCGCGCTCAACCCGGCCAGTGGCGCCGTTCAGTGGACCAAGGCGGTCGGCAAGCCGATCCGCAATTCACCCACGGTGGCGGCGGGCAAGATCTTCTTCGTCTCCACCGACAATAATCTCTACGCGTTGAGTGCCAGCACGGGCGAGCAAGCTTGGAAGCAGCGCGGCCTGCCACAGAGCGCAACGCTTCTGAGCAATGCGAGCCCTGCGGTGTCTGGCGGCATTGTGGTGGCCCCGTTCCCCGCAGGCGATATCATCGCTTATGAGGCCGGCAGCGGCAAAACGGCGTGGCGCGACTCCCTGAGCCGTTCAACGGAAAAGAGCGCCTCCGGCGTTCTCGGCGATCCGGCGCGGCCCGTGGTCGATCGCGGGGTCGTCTATGCGGTCAGTCATGGCGGCAGGATGATCGCCACCTCGCTTGCCTCGGCGCCCGGGTCTGGACGCGCAACGTGGCGAGCACGCAAATGCCTTGGGTCGCGGGCGATGCGGTGTTCGTGGTGGATGTCTCCAACCGGCTCATGGCGCTCGGCCGCAATGACGGAGAGGTGCGTTGGGTGGCCGAACTCCCGAACGCCGCGCGCTGGAGCGGCCCGGTGCTTGCCGGAAACCAAGTCTGGGTGGTCTCCAGCGCGGGCCTGCTTGTGGGCGTCGATGCCAGGGGCGGACAGATCAGCAGCAAGGTTGACCTCGATACGGACGTCTTTGTGACGCCCGTTGTGGCCGGCGGCCGGATGTATATCCTGTCCGACGATGCCGATCTAATCGCCCTCAACTGATTCTTGCCGCCGGCTCGGTCTGGCCTTTCGCTCCTCGCATCTCGAAAACGGGTCCATGTCCTTTACTGTCGCCATTGTTGGTCGGCCGAATGTCGGCAAGTCCACGCTGTTCAACCGGCTTGCGGGCAGGCGGCTGGCTCTCGTCGACGACCAGCCGGGGCTTACGCGCGACCGCCGCGAGACCGAAGTTGAACTGGACGCCTGCACCGTCACGCTCGTCGACACGGCCGGTCTCGAATCCGGCGATGAAGGGCTCACCGCGCGCATGCGCCAGCAGACCGAAGCGGCCGTCGCTCAAGCCGATCTCGTACTGTTCCTGATCGACGCGCGCACGGGCGTGACCGCTGCCGATGAGATCTTCGGCGATCTGGTGCGGAGCGCGGGCAAGCCCGTGGTCCTGGCCGCCAACAAGTCGGAGGGCCGCGCGGCGGAAGCCGGCTTCTACGAGGCGTTCTCGCTCGGTCTCGGCGAGCCCTTGGCGATCTCCGCCGAGCATGGTCTCGGTATCGGCGAGGTGATCGACGCCATCGGGCACGCCGTTGAGGCGCGCGGCGAGACGGAGTCTCGGGCGGAGGAAACGGACGAGCGGACTTTCAAGTTGCGACTGGCCGTTGTCGGACGGCCGAATGTCGGCAAGTCCACGCTGGTCAATGCGCTGCTCGGTGAGGAACGCATGATCACCGGGCCCGAAGCAGGCATTACGCGCGATGCAATCGCTTCGGAGATCGAGTGGAAGGGTAGACCGCTGCGCGTGTTCGACACGGCGGGCTTGCGGCGCAAGGCACGGGTCGAAGGCAAGGCCGAGACGCTCTCGGTCGGCGACACGCTGAGAGCGATCCGGTTCGCCGAGGTGGTGGTATTGCTGCTCGACGCGGAGCAGCCTTTCGAAAAGCAGGACTTGCAGATCGCCAACCTCATCGCTCAGGAGGGCCGGGCGCTCGTCATTGCCGTCAACAAATGGGATCTCGTGCGCGAGCGCCAGCAGCGTCTGGCAGAGCTGCGCGAGATGTGTCAGCGGCTCCTGCCGCAGGTTAAAGGCGTCTCGCTGGTGACGGTTTCGGCCAAGAGCGGCAAGGGTGTCGACAAGCTCATGGACGCGGTGCTCGCGGCGGACGAGGTGTGGAACAAGCGCCTGCCGACGCACGCTCTGAACGACTGGCTCGGCGCCGCCGTCGACGCGCATCCGCCCCCAGCGCCCTCTGGGCGCCGCATCAAGATCCGCTACATGACGCAAGCGAATGCCCGGCCGCCGACCTTCGTTGCGTTTTGCTCGATGGCCCAAGCACTGCCGGAGTCTTACGTGCGCTATCTGGTGAACGGCTTGCGCGAAACGTTCGACCTGCCGGGCGTGCCGATTCGCTTCAACCTGCGCAAAGGCAAGAACCCTTATGCGAAGGCAGGTGCGGAATGAGCGGCGAGACGGAAGTCTATTTCTATCACCTGGAGAACCGCTCGCTGGAGCAGGTGCTGCCGACGCTGCTTGAGCGGTCTCTGGAGCGGGGCTGGCGCGCGGCCGTGCAGGCCGCGAGCAGAGAGCGGGTCGAGGCGCTGAACACGTTGCTGTGGACCTTTCGTGAGGACAGCTTCCTGCCGCACGGGGCGGCGAGCGACGGCACGCCTCACGCCCAGCCGATTTATCTTACCGACGACGAGGAAAATCCAAACGAGGCGGCGGTGCGTTTTCTGGTTGACGGCGCGGCGTTGGAGGACGCAAGCGGCTACATCCGTGTGGTTCATATGTTCGACGGCCGCGACGCGGACGCCGTGGGGCGGGCGCGAGAGGCCTGGGCGTCGGCGAAGGAGAAGGGCTTTGCCGTGAGCTATTGGCAGCAGGACGGAGACGGGCGCTGGCAGCAGAAAGCGTGAGTCCTGTTAGATCTCGATACCGGCAAGCCGCAAGCTATAGAGCATGGCGAAATAAGCCGCGACCGTAAGCACGATCGAGGTGGCGAGACTCGCGTAGAAGTCGACGCCGGCGCGGAGCAGCAGCGGCAGACTTAAGAAGAGCAGGAGCGAAGGGAGCACCAACCAAAAAATGCCCGAGGCCAGGCGCGCGATCTTCTCGGTATCGCCCGTATCGACATAGAGCCAGATCATGGCGAGCACCGAGACGAGCGGGACCGAAGCGATGATGGCGCCTACAAGGGCGCTGCGCTTGGCGGCCTCGGAGACTGCGACCACGAGAACGCTCGTCAGAATGACCTTGAAAGTGGCATAGAGCATCGGCATACCCCTCCTACGCGCTGCGGCGGTCCCGCTTCGGCGTCCCCAACAGTGGCAACCTAGTTTACCTTGATCGCCTTGTGGCTGTCATGCCTGGCAGCTATAAGCCCCGCAAAGATTCTAAAGACTAGAAGGACTTAGGTATGGCCAGCGAACGTACGCTCTCGATTATCAAGCCCGACGCCACCGAGCGTAACATCTCCGGGCTGATCATCGCGCGGCTGGAAGGCGCCGGCCTGCGGGTCATCGCGCAAAAGCGCGTGTGGTGGAAGAAGAAGGACGCGCAAGCCTTTTACGAGATGCACAAGGGCCAGGACTTCTATAAGGGCCTGATCCAGTTCATGACCTCCGGCCCGATCGTGCTCCAAGTGCTGGAGGGCGAGGACGCCATCGCCCGCAATCGCGCGGTGATGGGCAGGACCAATCCGGTGGACGCGGAGCCCGGGACCATCCGCAAGGATTTCGGCGTCAACATGCAGCGGAACTCCGTGCACGGCTCCGATAGCCCCGAAAGCGCCAAGCGCGAGATCGGGCTCTGCTTCAAGAAAAGCGAGATCGTGGGGTAGGGCCCATTCGCCCTTTCTTTGATCTGCGGCAATGCATGGTCTCGCCGTGAGAGCGATGTATGAGGCTCGGCTGAGACCAGCCAAAGGAAGCCTTCCATGCCGCGCACGCTCCCTGTTGTCCTCATTCTGTGTGGGTTGCTCTATGCGCCCTCTAACGTCGCCCGCGCACAGGATGTGCCGCCTGAGGCGAGCGGCAGCCCGAAGGAGGCTCCCGCCCAAGGAGAGCCCACGATTGGCTGGAGCTTACGGAATCTCGACCCTGAGCAGCAGCAGCGCATGCTGCGCTTCTCCACCTTTGTGAATGGCGACATTCCGCACCAATACTCGGCGGCGGAGAACACGGTCGGCTACACGGTGCGCGCCATCGCCGAAGGCGGCCCGCTCTACCACGCACATTGTCAGAAATGTCATGGCGTCATGGGGCTCGGCAACGGAGATCTCGCCTATTCTCTGAAGCCCTCGCCGGCGCTCCTCGCCTACATGGTTCAGCAGCCGGTCGCGGTCGATCAGTATTTGCTGTGGAGCATCGCCGAGGGCGGCAAGCAGTTCGGCACTGCCATGCCCGCATTCAAGAACCGGCTCTCGCAAGAGCAGATCTTCCAGATCGTCGCCTATTTGCGCGCCGGGTTCCCCGACCTCGAGGATGAGCCGCCGGCGGGGACGGACGGCGGTCCGGGCGCGGCCACGACGGACGAGCCGGAACGCAAAACCCGAGATATCGATTGAGCCGCGCTAGCTGAGCGCGCGGA
>NZ_LPWD01000008.1 GCF_001723295.1 Methyloceanibacter marginalis | reverse complement strand
CGGCTGCCAGCTAGCCCACTTCCTCGAAAGACGCCCTGAGAGCAAGGCCCCGCCGTATGTGCGGGGCCTTTTGCTGTGGGGGCGCATTGGGGCTGCTATCGGTTTTAGGGGGTTGGGGGCGGCCGTGAGCGGGCTCTCGCCATAGGCTGCATAGGCCAAGCCTTGCGACGCTCAGTGACTCGCTACAAACGGAGGTGCCTGCCAGGGGCAACCGGAGAAGCCCCTGGCAAGCCCAAGCGCCGTACGGCTCAATCAGACCGCCGTCGCAAAGCCAATGGAGCGGGCGGAGGCTGCGAGGCTCCGCCCGCCCCTCGTCGGCCACGGACCCGAGAGCCCCTGCCGACATTCGCCTGCCCTCGTGGAAGCAGCAGACGAAGATCTCTAAGCCGCCTCCCTCTTGGGCCTCGCCTTCGATTTGCGGCGAGTGCACACGCCAAGCACGGCAAGCGGGTTGGCACGTTGCCTCCGCGGGATCGGCTGGCCCATCCCGACTGCCGCGACGATTGCGGCTTCTTCCTCTCTTTCGAGCTTGAGCAGCAAACCCTTCAGCGTCGAAACGCGCGTAGCCTTCTCGTCTTCTGAAACGGCGTCGGCTGTCTCGTCGGCGGCCTTGGCATCAAGCAGCGCGTGCATGCGGCGTTCGATCATCTCGGGATACAACCACGCCATGATCTTCAACAGGCGGGCATCTTTGTTTGGCTCCGCACTTTCCGCTATGGCGACGCCGTGGGCAGCAAAGCGCAGCTCCATCTCGCCGTTGACTGCTTCAAGCCGAGGATGCGCGGCGTTCGCAAGCCGCTCCACAAGCGCCGTCGCTTTCGCCTTCAGGTCTTCGATAGGCAAAGGCGCAGCGCGTATCTCGCGTACCTGTGCTTTGATATCTTCGATCTGCGTGCGGAGTTGATCGACAGCGGCGCTGAGGTCGCCCGTGGGCGGCAAGGGCAGGTCAATCACGTCCTCGACTACAAGGTCATTGGGCACGTTCGAAAGCCAATGCCTGATTTGCGCCAAGGCCTGCCGCCCATTCGCCGACTGCGTGGAGCGCGCACGCCACGCCGCCTGCGTGGCGTCGGCTTCTCCCTTGAGCGTTTCGACCTGCTTCTCTAGCAGCTCCCGGCGTTCGGGCTGGCCGCGCTCAGGCATCGCTTCCAATTGGTTTGCCAAAAGCGCTACTTCTTGCCGAAGGCGATCTCCGTTTCTTTGAGCAACAGCGCTCAGAGCTTCGGCTTCATCGACGCTGGCAATCAGCGCTGATACTTTTGCGGCCGCACGCGGCGGCAGTCGGTCTGGTAACTTTCTTTCCAACATTGCGGGCATCTGTATCCTCCTAGGCCTTGCCGCACTTCCAGGCGTTCGAAACGCGGTCGTCGTATTGCGCGTAAGCCTGCTCCACGTCGTTCGACGGTGCAGGTTCGGCAGACTTACCTTGCGCCACGCTTCGCTTAATCGCCGGTCATACTCGACGGACGCTTGTTCGCGGCGCTCGGTCGCCTCCGCAGGCGGATTGCCCCCGCCAGGTTTGTGCAGGGCGTTGCCCTCGGCAACGTCGCGTTGCATGCCATCCATCATCGCGAGCGGCACCGTGATGGCTTGGCCATCCCGCAAGATCGCGTCGTGCGTGTCGTCGTCAATGAGGCCGTCGGGATCGCTCCGTCGCTTCTTCAAAAGCTTTTCCATTTTGGATTCCTTCTCCTTCTTAGCCGAGTGGGCCTCGATAGCCCGTGGCCGCTGCGTAGCGACCGAAATAGCCAGAGCCGCCGCAGAGACGACCGAGACCCTTGACCATGCCTTCGAGGTCGTAAGTGCTCTCGCCCAAGTGCACGAGGACGCCGAGCGCTGCGTTTGCGCAGTCATCATGACCGCCAGGAGGATGGTCGATGCTGTCTCGGCCGCCGCGTGCCGTTCGGCGTTCAAGGGCGATTAGTTGCTGAAACATGCGTCGATTACCGAGAAGCGAGACGCGCTTGCTGTTGATCAGCGGCAGGCCGTCCAAATAAATCTGGGTCTTAGGACGTTCGCTCGGCTGGTAGGTGATGCCCTTCTTCTCGAATTGTTCAGAAGGCCAGGAGCCGGCATAGCGATCCCCATGCACGGTCGTAACGCCGTAGCTCTTGAGCAGCGCCGCGTATTCGGCAACGACGCTTGAGGGCGAGAAGGGCGGTTTAACTTCCCGCAACACGTCGAGCACGGCGAGCCCATCAGAAGCGCGATGGCCAATGGCGAGCGTGAAGCTGTCCGAAGAGCCGCCGCTTGGATCGGTGAATGCGATGTAGGAATGCGCGGCGTCGTGCGGGCGCTCAACGTCGCCCCACACGATGCAGCTCTCGACGGCTTCTCGGGACACGAAACTCTCGATGTCCGTGCGGAACTCAGCACCGTACTCAGCCGCCGCGTTGGCCGGGTCTTTGGCGTAGGCGTCGTCAATGATTTTGCGGGGCACCACAGGGTTCATGCGGGTTGTGGGAGCCTGCCAAACCAGGCACAGGGCCTGCCTTGCCGAAGTACTGCTGATAGGCCTCCCACAACTCACCACGTCTCGCATACGGGCTGCTGGCCACGAGCAAGAGGGCGTTAGGTATCGTCGCCATTGCAGCCTAACGGCGTTGATCACTTCATGATCTGGATTGGCCGTGCCGTCATCCGTGCGCCAGAACGCGGCTTCATCGCAGAGAGCCGCTACGATGGTGTAGCCGCGGACGGTGCGGAAGCTGCACGAGTGGACTTCAATTGTCGTTCTGTTCTTGAGGTCGATGCTCTCCTGACGCTCGGCTTGGATGGTGCGCTTCAGCAGCGGCACGGCATTCAGCAGGCCCGAGCAGTAGCGCACGATGACACGCGCTTGCTTCCTATCAGCAGCGATCACCATGACCGTTGCGCGCTCGCCAGGGCCTAGGAAGGGCGTCCAATCTCTGAACGAGGCAAGGAAGACAGCGATCAGGGCGAGGATGAATGACTTGCCTCCACGCCGACCGATAACGAGCACGGCTTCTTGTGCCTGCTCACGCGGTCGATCCGTGCGGTTTGTGCATTCCATGAAGATCGCACGCTGCTCGCGATCCATGCGGAGCCCGAACAGCGCCGCAAGAAATGCGAACCATGCCTGCCACGTCTCTCGCCGTCGGAAGGCGTGGCCGAACACTTGGTCATCGCGGCATGCTTTGAGGATATTCATTGCCGGCTCCTCGCGTAATCCAAAGGAGTGGCAACGTCGGGCATGTCTTCGGCGCGACGCTTGATGCCTAGCGCTGCAAGGATGCGCCTCAGGCTGTTCGCGGCCCGCTGATAAGCATCGAGTGTCTTTGGGTCGGCCGTGCCGTTGGCGAGCAGCGATTCCAGCTTCTCGCATTCAATCGCCAGCACGGACGCGCGCCGCACGAGCAACACCTCGCTCTGCGAGATGGCGTCCATGCCACCAAGGTCTGAAATGTGGATGCGCATGAGCGCACGAAGGCGCTTCACCCAAGCCTTCTCTTCCGTCGTGGCTGGCAACAGGTCGGCGGCGCGAACCCTGTCCGGTCCACGAGGCGACTTCTGCAACCACGGCTTCCAGCTTGGATAGGGCTGCTTGCCCCTCGTTTTGGGCTCGCTGTCGGCTTTCTGCTTTTTCGTGCTGCTCATGCCGCCGAACATGCAGTTGGCTTAAAGCATGTCCAGCGTTACTTTTTATATGGCCGAAGATTAGGCGTGCGGGCGTGATTGCAAATCACAATACAGCGTTGGTTATCAAGGTCGTTTGCTACCGTTTTCTACTTGAGGCTTTTACCGGCTTACTGATGCCTGTTTGGGCGGGGGCATATAGGGGCAGGGTAGAAACTGTCCACTAGGCCTGCCCCACAGGGCTGCCATTGGTGCAGATGATACCGCTCGACCAACTGCAGGTTGAGGGAGTAAACTTAACCATCATCGGCGAGGGGCAGCCTGCTCAAGGGAGGCAGCGATGGGCTCCAGCGTGAAGAAGCAGGTGTTCAGTCCGCAGGACCTAAGGGTTCTCGATGACGTGCTCAGGTCGGCGTCGGTTAGAGCCGATAGTCTTGGCCTTCGGTCTGAAACTCTCCAAGCCGCCCTTCGTCGCCGCCTGTTTGAAATCGCCAGATCGGGCATCATTGATCCCGTCGAATTGGAAGATGCCGCCCTGACGAGTTTGGGCATAAACCAGCTGCGCAAGTAGGGCGATCAATCGGGCTGGCTCTTGAGGATTACCCGAGCCCCTTGGCGAACCATGATCGGCTCGCCCGGCCGTCTCTTTGTTACGTTCTCGAATGCTGCCTTTGCCGTTAGGAAGTCGCTTGCCCTTGCGAGCGTCTCTAGCAGCTTGTCGTAACCGTCGGTCCAAAGCTCAACGGTAAAGGGCAGATCGTGCTGAGGGGCCATGCCTCAATATGAGAACAAAAAAGGAACGAGGTCAACACGGCCTCGTCCCTCAGGTTCTGCTAGCGGCAGTCTTTGCCCTCTTTATCTAGTTTGGCATAGAGCTGAACAATGTTGCCGGACTGGTCTATTTTGAAGCCATTCTTTCGATAGCCCGGCTTATCAGGCGCCGTAAAAATCGGCTTCCCTCTCGTACCTTTCGGCAAGGTAGTTTTGCCGCAGCGCATTGATTTTGATCTTTTAGCCATGAAAGTTCTTGTCCTCAGCTTGGTCGAGGCAACAAAGAACGAGCGCGCCTCGGCCGGTGATGCCGTCCGGGTTTCAGGGCCTAAAAGCCTTTCGGGTTTTCGAGCGAGGATGTAGCGAAGCTGATTCAGATGGGGTGCGCAACCCAAAACAGGAACAGCCGAGGCTTAGCTTTCAGGCGCGCATTGAGCTCTGAGGCGAGAGCCGCTGCCGTAGTCGGTTCCAGGAAGAGTGACCAAGACTTCCGCAGCAGGGGGCGAGGCGCTGTAGTCGTAGCCAACCCCTAGATATTTGTTTCCTTGCATGACCGCACATTTGAGACGCGCGATTTTTGTCGGCACTCTCACTGTTACAAAAGCAAACGTGCTGTCGCGTAGGGCCGAAACGCGGATGCTGTCGACGCTCAATGCAGTCGAGAACGAGCTCGGCTCGGAGCTCGTATTAACCGCGTCCCGTTTCGCCTGTGCGCTCGGCGGTTCAGCAAGAGCCTGATTTCGAGACTGTTTGGACTCGCTAGCTTCTTTCCTCGCCCTTGCGCCTTCGGGATCTGCGATCTGAATGATCGCGCCAAGGAAGATCAGACTTGCGAGGACTAATGCGGGCCAGAAGACTATGTCGCCCCAAGACCACCGTCTATTATTCGACGAGGCTTGAACCTGTGGTCGGCTCCTCGCTCGTCCGAACTCAGTCCGGGGAGCAGACTGTGGCATGGGCTCGCGGCTTCCGAATGAAGCGGGCGCTGCAGCCGCTTCAGCAAATGAGGGATTAGCCTCAGGCGTAGACGGATAGAAGTGTGTGGGCGGGGATTCTATGTGTTGGCCGCGTGTGAGGAAGGCCAAGAAACCTGTGATAATCGAACCAAGCGCCCATATGAACATGATGAACCCTGTTCCAATGGTCGCACCGATAGCGGCTCCTGTCTGCCGAGCCTGGCTGCCTGTATTTAGCTGATCGCCAATATCTCCCCAGTAGCTAAACAGCCACCAGAGCATCAGGCGTTGAAGCCGTAAAAGAGATAGAGAAAGAAGCGACCCGCTCCGTCGCGCTTCCTTTTGGCCATCGTTCCAATCCGATCATCAAAGAACAACGGCTCAGGCTAGACCTCAACAAGTTGCGAACCGCCTAAAGCGCAACCCTCAAATTGAATGAACGGTACGTGGGAAGCTCGGAGGGCTATGGGAGCTGACAGCGGGTTGTACGGCGGCTTTGGCATATCAGCCGAGGCGCGGTGCCCGGCGCGCGCTCTATCGGCCTGTACCACCCTGTCGTGGGAAGCGGGCCCGCCTCACGGAGCCTTGGCCACGACAGGATTGTTAGAAGCGTTGCCGGGCAATATGGGCATACTGAGTGACTGTCATGCTCACGCTGTGAGCCTCAGTCCTGCGATGCCCTTCTCTAGTTCCTGCCTCCATGAGATAATAGCACGCAGAACGTGCACTTGGGCGAGGGAACAGCATGGATCTAGATCAGGCCAAGGCCCTGATTGAGCGGGCGGGCCTCTCCCTCGCATCAGTCGACGATCTTCCGAACGGTCACGGCAGCCGTATTAGAACCGCGGAGGGACCAATCGTTTGCGTCTATCACTCTGGCAAATGCGTTTTGCAGGGAAAGCGACAGGATCTTTTGAAAGAGGCGTTCGATGGAGCGGACGGCGTAGCTGTGGCGGCCAAAGGCAAGGTAGCAGCGCCTGTCGAACGCAGCGTGTTCGTTGTGTATGGTCATGACGAGGCTGTGCGGACCGAGCTTGAAGCCATGCTAAGGCGCTGGGGATTGGAGCCGCTGATTCTTGATCAGCTTCCTTCCGAAGGCCAAACGATCATCGAGAAGCTCGAGAAGTTCGGAGACAAGGCAAAATTTGCAGTCGTGCTGGCGACTCCGGATGATGAGGGTCATAAGGCCCAGCATCCGGACGAAAAGGCGTTCCGAGCACGACAGAATGTCGTCATGGAACTGGGAATGATGCTCGCCAAGTTGGGCAGGCCCAACGTTGCTATCTTGACGCCAAGCAGCATCGCCATGGAACGCCCCTCAGACATTCAAGGGCTGCTCTACATTCCATACAAAGACAGCTTGAACGAAGCAGCTTTGACGCTAGCTAAGGAAATCGACGCGCGCGGCATCGCAATCAATCTGAGCAAGGTCTGAGCAGTCCCGGCTCAGTACAACAAGTTGGCTTGGGCAGCATGTACATAAGGATGTCCCGTGCCGTAGGCGTCGATAACGCCCTGCAGCCCGCCTAGAATTCTTTTTGCCAAGGCCCCGCGCCTCGCATCCTCGTTATAGAAGCCGCGGACAACGATCGGATGCCTACGCCGTTTGCGTTTGCAGCGGTTATCGAGCCACGCCCGAAACGCTCAGCGTCAATTTGATAGAGGCCGATCTTGTTCTCAGCCCACTGACGATCCCACCAGGCCGCAAGATCGAAGCTGGCAATTGTGCTGGCCGTGATGCCGTGACGTTTGCAGGCGCGGGAACCTTGGATGCGCGCCTCAAGATGGAAGCACTCAGCTTCGCCTGTCAGCTTACAAGGTCGATCCGAGTACCACTGAAACGTGACGCCGGCTCCGCGCTTGCCGGTGTTGCCGTTGCCGTTGGCGAAGACCGTTGACGTGCGCATGCCGTGGCGGAGCTGGACGAACTTCGAATTGAATAGCCGAGACTTGGCGTCCACGGGCTCACGCTCGATGAAGCAATAGTCGGCGGCAAGCTCGGCGTATGTCACGAGGGCATCGCCCCGGCCCGCAATGATGCCTAGCGCGGTTTGTCCTGGTTGCAAAAGGCGCAAACCCTGGCAATACGATGGGTTGAACGGCGCAGGGCCATCGCGCCTCAGCCACCCGCCCAGGAGCGGTTTGCCGCAAGCCCCGTTCACGGCCTTGACTCCCGCGCCGATAATGGCTCCTTGAGCCATACGCCGACCACGTCGAAAAAGTGCCAGAGCGAAACCTGATCATGGTCCTGGACGCGCTCGCTAGTTTGCCCTAGTTGCCGATGCACGGCGCGCCTCCCTCGCTAGGGTCTTTGGTGCTGTCGTCATCACATCGTCTTCCTTGGCCCGTGCTGGTTCGCTCCCGGCACGGGCTTTTTTAATTCAGGTGCGGTCCTGTAGCTCGGCAGGCTCGCGGCGGCGGCGCT
>NZ_LPWD01000007.1 GCF_001723295.1 Methyloceanibacter marginalis | reverse complement strand
CGTGACGCGCAGCCGCCGCCCCGGCCGATACCGCGCGCGGCGGTGACGGTGCCGCGGGCGACGCCTTTTACCGGCCTGGACCGCGCCGGAGCCGACGCCCTTGGCGACCGTCGCCGTGCCTTGGACCGCGCCCTTGACCGGCTGGGCAGCGCCCGCCGGCACGGCGAACGCGGCCATGGAAAGCGTGAGGAGGCCTGCGAGGCCCGAGAGAAGGGTGAGACGCATATCGTTCTCCTTCCATGTGTGCAGCGAAGGGGGTTCGCTTGGAAAGAAAACGGCGGAATTGGGGGAATTGTTCCGGGGGTGGGGGGTGGTGGTAGTGGGGGCACGGGCTTGAGGGTGGGATTGGTTTTTGGGGATTTAGAGTTTTCCCGCATCAAATCCTTGATTTATCAAGGTTTGCAACCCTAGGTTTCCGGCATGCCCGTGGTGTATCCGGACGCCTTTTTAGAGGTGCGTTATCAGGCGCCAAAGCCGCTGCCGCCGACGATCGGCCTTTGCGCCGGTTACGACGGCGGGGTGTGGCGAAGTGAGCAGCTCGCCGCGCACCTTTTCAATTGGCTGCCTTATGCGGCGCTGAGCCAGGAACACCAGCTCGCCTTTGGCTCCAACAACTTCGTAGATATGCTGCGAGTTGCGGCGGCCCATATCTACAAGACGAAGAGGACGGTCACACGCGGCGAGATCGGGGAGCTTATGCTCCATCTGGCTTGCATTCTTCACTGCAAGACTATTCCTGTCATGTGCAAATTGGTGCTTAAGACCTCGTCAAACGACACAGTAAAGGGATTCGACGGCGTGCATCTCCTGCCGAAGGATCCGTCATTCGATCTGTGGCTAGGTGAATCGAAATTCTACACCGATCCCCAGGAGGCAATCCGTGATGCGGTAAAATCGGTCAAGGAACACATTCTTCCGTCCTTCCTCAAGACCGAGAAGGCCATGGTCTTCGGCCACGTCGCCCCGGACATTCCACATCGCGAGGAAGTTCTCACGCTCTTCAAATCCCAAACGTCGGGCGACGAATTATTGAAGCGAGCGGTGTTTCCAGTGCTGATCGCCTATGAAAGCAAATCCGTAGCTGACCATGACATCGTTGCCGGACCTTATGTGGAGAGCCTCAAGAAAGAAGTCGAAGACTTGCGAGCTTATTTCAACGGCAAGGCCAATGGCATTACTCTTCGATTCGAGCTGCTTTTCGTGCCACTTGGCAAGAAGCAAGATGTAGTCGACCGTTTCGATAAGCTTCTGGAACCATTCCTATGAGCGAAATTGGTCTCTTGCGCAGCATCGGCCCGGACGAAGCGCTAACCTCCGGCCAAGTCTTCGACGTAATTTTTGAAGCAGGATCGGTACTCAGCGAAAGCGACCGCGAGGCTGAGGTGGCGCTAGAAATTGCAATCCGGCTCTTGGAGGCGCGCCGCAATGGTCAGGTGCCGAAGGACTGCATTCAGGCAGTGGAATTCCTTGCCGAGGAGTGCGGCCTCTATCCCTATATTGAGGCTGAGACCTTTGGCTTGCTCACGCAAACGGTTATCGAAGCTCATGCAGTCCAGCTCGACGAGAAGCTTTACCTGCATTCCAAGCAAATGCAGATCCTGCTTTGGCTTTTGGACGGCGACAGCGTAGTTCTGAGCGCCCCCACGAGTTTCGGAAAGAGCCTCTTGGTGGATGCGTTCCTCGCAAGAAAGCGTCCTCATACCGTCGTCGTAATTCTTCCCACTATCGCCTTAATCGACGAAACTCGGCGACGCTACGGAAGAAACTTCGGCGACTTCTATAAGGTCATCACCACAGTGGCCGACTCATACAACCCAGAGCAGCCAACAATTTTCGTTCTCACACAGGAGCGCTTCCTCCAACGCAAGGACGACTTGAAAATAGACCTACTGTTCGTGGATGAGTTCTACAAACTCGATCCCAGCCGGGGTGACACTCGATATGAGACTTTGAATCTTGCACTCTATCGCGCGCTGCCTGTGGCTAAGCAAAGCTTCATGGCTGGACCCCACATCCGCAACATCGAACTAGGCCCGAAGTGGTCTGGTAATTTCCGCTTCGTCCGTACCGACTATCGCACCGTTACCGTAAATGTTGTCGACAGGTCAGAGAGCCAGGAGCTTTTTGCAACTTTCCTTTCCGACCTGAACAACGTCGGCGACGAAAGCTCCCTTGTTTTCACTGCCACGCCCAATACTGCTCAGAGGCTAATGGACCAGCTAGTAGACTCCGGCATTGCCTACGAGTCTATCCTCGGTCCTCAGCTGGCCGCCTGGGTCGAACGAAACTACCATCCGGCTTGGCCGGTAGCCCGCGGCAACCAGCGTGGCATCGCAATTCATCACGGACGCCTGCCACGCTCACTGGGACAATTATTCGTCCATCTCTTCAATACTAACGAAATAAAGGTCCTTATCTGCACCTCAACGCTGATCGAAGGCGTGAACACCTCTGCGGCCAACGTCTTCATCTATGACAAGAAGATCAACCGCGCAGACTTTGACTTTTTTTCGTTCGCGAATATTCGAGGCCGCGTTGGTCGGATGATGCGGCACTTCATCGGAAACGTCTTTCTCTATCACCAACCACCGAAAGAGGTCGAAACGGACGTTCAGGTGCCCATCCTGAACGATCCTGGCTCATCGACGGATTTCCTCGTTATGAATGTCGCCCCCGGAGAGCTATCGACAGAGGGTCGGCAGCGTCAGGAAAACCTGCCGCTTGCCACAGGCCTCAGCGCTCACGTCCTCCGGGAACATGGGGCGCTGGGCGTTGAACTCCTGGCAGCTCTTCGCGATCGAATTGAGCAGGTGCTGAACGGGAACCCTGAGCTGCTGGTCTGGTCCGGATTTCCGGATAGGGACCAACGGAAAGCGATTGCAGAACTCGCGCTGATGGTCGCGCACAAACGCAACGAACCGACCGGCGTGCATTCCCCTGGGATGATTGGCTGGGCGTGGTCCCTGCTCGGAAGTATAAGGACCTTGCCAAAGTTCCTGCGCTTCTTCGCGGGAAAGTTTTTTACGGACGACCGCGCCGCCGGCGTGGACGCGGCGTTTCAGTTCCTCCAAGCGTGCGAATTCTCATTCCCACGAACATTGGCGGCTGTTGAGGCTATCGTTCTCGACCTTCAACCAGATTCAGAGGTTGCTTATGGCCCCTACATCGTGGGCCTTGAGACCTGGTTCAGGCCTCCCTGGATGAAGGAGTTGGACGAAGCCGGAATTCCACTTCCGTTGGCTGAGCGCCTTGCGCCTCACCTGAGTACGCCGAGCAGTCGGGCCGATGCGTTGAACCAGATTGCACGTCTCGACCTGCGCCAACTAGAGGGCTTCGACGAAGTAGATTATTTCATCGTATCCTTGGCTTTAAGATAGCTACAACCCCTTCGTGGCGGGCAATCCATGCCACTGGCGTCACCGCTTGCTGAGCCGTAACGGCGTGGATGCCCGGGTCAAGCCCGGGCATGACCCCCGGATCGAGTCCGGGGGCAGGCTCCGTGAAGTGGTGAGACGCCGGGCGTCAGTTGTCGAGGAACGAGCGCAGTTTGCGCGAGCGGCTCGGGTGCTTGACCCCCGGGTCAAGCCCGGGGGCTAAAGGCTTGCGCTAGTTGTCGAGAAAACTCCTGAGTTTTCTCGACCGAGAAGGATGTTTGAGTTTTCTGAGCGCTTTGGCCTCGATCTGGCGGATGCGTTCGCGGGTGACCGAGAACTGTTGGCCGACCTCTTCGAGGGTGTGGTCGGTGTTCATGCCGATGCCAAAGCGCATGCGGAGCACGCGCTCCTCGCGCGGCGTGAGCGAGGCCAGCACCCGCGTCGTCGTCTCGCGTAAGTTCGACTGGATCGCGGCGTCAATGGGGAGCACCGCGTTCTTGTCCTCGATGAAATCGCCGAGATATGAGTCCTCCTCGTCGCCGATCGGCGTCTCGAGGCTGATGGGCTCCTTGGCGATCTTGAGGACCTTGCGCACCTTCTCCAGCGGCATGGCCAATTTCTCGGCGAGCTCCTCCGGCGTCGGCTCGCGGCCGATCTCGTGCAGCATCTGGCGGGAAGTGCGCACGATCTTGTTGATGGTCTCGATCATGTGCACGGGGATGCGGATGGTGCGCGCCTGATCGGCAATCGAGCGGGTGATCGCCTGGCGGATCCACCAGGTGGCGTAGGTCGAGAACTTGTAGCCGCGGCGATATTCGAACTTATCGACGGCCTTCATGAGGCCGATATTCCCTTCCTGGATGAGGTCGAGGAACTGAAGCCCGCGGTTCGTGTATTTCTTGGCGATGGAGATCACGAGACGCAAATTGGCCTCGACCATCTCCTTCTTGGCCTGGCGCGCCTCGCGCTCGCCCTTCTGCACGATATGCACGATGCGGCGGAACTCGGAGATCTCGAGCCCCGTCTCGGCGGCGAGCTGCTGAATGGCGGAGCGGAGCTCCTTCACCATGCCGCGCTCGTCCTTGATGAAATCGGCCCAGCCCTTCTTCTTGAGGCGCCCGACCCGGCGCAGCCAGTTGGGGTCGAGCTCGTTGCTCTGATATTCGCCGAGGAAGTCCTCGCGCGCGACGCCATAGCCTTCGGCGAGGCGCAGCAGGCGGCCCTCATAGCCCATCAGCTTCTTGTTGATGTCGTAGAGGGTCTCGACCAGGGACTCGATACGGTTGGTGTTGAGCTGGAGCGACTTCACCTCGGTGACGATCTCGTCCTTCAGCACCTTGTAGCGCTTCTCCTGGGACGAGGAGAGCGTGTCGTTCTTGAGCGCGCGTTCGACCAGCTGGTCCTGAAGGCGGCGGAGCTTCTTGTAATTGGTGGCGACCAGATCGAAGGTCTCGAGCACTTGCGGCTTAAGCTCGGCCTCCATGGCGGCGAGCGAAAGCGAGTTCTCCAGATCGTCCTCGTCGTCCTCTTCTTCTTCCTCTTTCTCCTCGCCCTCCTCGGCCGCCTTCTCCTCTTCCTCCTCGGGCTCCTCGCCCGGCAGCGGCTGGGAGGGAACGACCTTGGCGTCGGGGCCCTGATAGGTGGCTTCGAGATCGATGATGTCGCGGAGCAGAATCTTGCCTTCGTTCAGCTCGTCGCGCCAGATGATGATGGCCTGGAAGGTGAGCGGGCTTTCGCAGAGCCCTGCGATCATGGCCTCGCGGCCGGCCTCGATGCGCTTGGCGATGGCGATCTCGCCCTCGCGGGACAGAAGCTCGACGGTGCCCATCTCGCGCAGATACATGCGCACGGGATCGTCGGTGCGCTCGGTGGGCTCCTTGGCGGCGGTCTCGGGCTTGGCGACGGCGGCCTGCGGCACCACGGCCTTGCCTTCGCCGTCGGCGCTCTCGGCCTCTTCGGCGTCGTCTGAGTCGATGACGTTGATGCCCATGTCCGACAGCATGGACATGGTGTCCTCGATCTGCTCGGAGGAGACTTCCTCGGAGGGCAGCACCTCGTTCAGCTCGTCATAGGTCACGAAGCCGCGGGCCTTCGCCGTCTTGATCAGCTTCTTGACGGCCGCGTCGGACATGTCGAGCACCGGTCCATCCTGGGACTGGGTCTCGGGCTCTTGCTCGTCGGCTTCAGCTGTCTTGGTTGCCATTCATATACTCCGGGGCTGTCCCTTGAAGGGCGCCGCTCTCATGGTCGGGAGAAAGGCAAGGCCCTCTCTCACTCTCTGTCACTATCTGCCTGGGGTGCCCAGCGACGGCACGTCCCAGAAGCGCTTAACGGGCGCACCCTTAACCGTCAATTAAGCATGGCCCCGGGGAATGCGAGAAAGCCTCGCGTTTTTCGCCCAATTCGGGGCCGAAATGCCTCCTGTTAGACCATCCAGCCTGCAATACAGTTCTCAGACTTATCGACGCGGGGCGTCACGGGCCCTTCGGTCGAACCTCCCTCGGGAGGGGCCAACCCGGCACGGCCGCACGCGACACCGTCCCCACGCGGCACTTGAAGCGACTGCAACGCGGCACGGACGCAACGCTTTTCCGCCATTTGCGGGGTTTTCACGCGGATGCCCGCGCTATGGGCATGACTTGGCGAGAGGCGCCCCCCCTGTCAAGGCCGCAAAGTCCGTGCCAGTAAGGTTTTTTCGTCCCCCTTCCTGCTCTGAAACAGCCTGCCCTAAGGGGTGCAAGTTCGGGGCCGGATTGGGGGTGGTGGTTCTAACGGGCAGAGCCAACCCCCCCTCACCCGCGCAATCTTTTTAGCGCTACCGCTTCGCACCTTGAGCGCATTTTTTCATGCGCTACCGCTTCGCTACTTGAGCGCTGGCCTACCAGTTGACGCGCATGCCGGCCTTGCCGCCGACGCCGGTCAAGTCGTCGCCGAAGGTGACGTCGAGTTTGGCGAACACGGCGGTGGTCTGGGAGAAGTTGAAGACATTCACGCCCGCCGAGACTCTCCCCAGACATCTTCGAGCTGGTCCTCGAAGCGGAAGGTGCGGCCTGTGGAGACCAGCGTCGCGGAATTGTCGTCGGTGAGATTGCCCCACAGGCTTCCCGTGACGAAGGGCTCCATGAGCGTGCCCTCCCAGGCGGCCATGGTGGTGCCGGCACGGAGACCCAAACGCCCGCGCACGTTCGCGTCGTCGTCGAAGCTGACGGTGTTGCCGCCGAGCGAGAAGCCGTCGATATCGGCCCAGGTGACTTCGAGGGTGGCGAGCGGCTCGAGGAAGGGGCCGCCTGAGAAGCTGCCAAAGCGGTAGCCGGTGTCGGTGCGCAAGCCCACCGTGTTCGCGTCGAGACTGGATGGGAAGCCCAGCGTGCTGGTCTCCAGCGAATAGAGATGCAAATTGGCCAGGGTGTCCACGAACAGCCCGCCATTGAGATAGGTGGCGTAGACGCCGACCTGGCCGCCGTCGAAATTGAAGTTGCGGGCGAGTGCGTCGTAATCGAGGTCGCCGTGCACGAGACCGCCGAGCAGGCCGAAGACGAGCGCGTCGCCTTGGGTCAGCGCATCCCGTTTTCCTAAGTCGACGCCGACCTGGAAGTCGAGGGTCTGCAGATCCCGGTCCATGTCGAACGTGTAGTCGCGGCCGTAAGCGGTGGTGCGCTCGGTGCCGTCGCGGTCGAGCCACGAGCCCGAGCCTCTGGCCCACACCGCCGGCGTCAGCGCGTAAGGTTCAGCCGCGCTCAAAGACTTGCCGCCGGGATCGTAAGCGGTCGGCGCAGGCCCGCCCGCCAAAAGCACGCGCAAGTCCGCGGTGCGGTCGAACCAGGTCGAGGCGCTCTGATGCCAAATGTCTTGGGCCGCCGTGACGAGCTGCGGCAGCAGGAACGCACCCGGGCCGGCAAAGCTTCTAAGGTCCCAATGACCCGAACCGGTCGGCGTGAAGAACAGATCGTAATTGAAGAAGCCGGTGTCGATGGACTCGTCCAGCTTGAAGGCGTCCGGGTTGGGCGTCGCCCCGGTCACGGTCACCACGCGCATGCCGGACGGGTTGAACACCCCGGGCCCGTAATTGGTGTTGACGACCGAAACCCTCGTCACGCCCGAGACGTCGCCTTCGATGGTGAAGGTGTCGGACCGCGATCCGGGTCCGCCGAGATGCGCGTCCACCGCGAGCCGCGAGCCCGAACCGGCGTCGAATTTGAGATCGGTGCCGCCCGGCGTGTTCGAGATGGTGAAACTGTCGCCCGGTCTGTTGTCGACCAAAGAGATGAGGCCAGAGTTCTCGAAGCGCTCCAGGTTAACGAAGCGCGTCGTCTCCGCGCGCGTGATGTCGTCCGCCGCGTGCACCGTGCCGCCCGCCTCGTTACGGAACAGATCGTTGGCGCCTCCTGGCCCGTAGGCATCGAAGTCGGAGGTCTGCCGCGCCTCGAACACGCCGCCTGCCTGGTTGATGAAACGGTCGTCGGCGTCGAGCAGCACGAAGCCGGTGATGGTGCCGGTGTTGAAGATGTCGACGGGGCCATAATAGCCAACGACGGCACGATTGTTCGACGCGCCGATATCGCCGGAATTGACGATCGTCGTGCTGCTGTAGGTGTTGTCGACAAAGATGCCGGCCGACCCGCCGAAGATCGAGCCGCCGGCATTGTTGATGAGGATCGGGCTGCTAGGGCCAAAGGAGACCACCGAAACGCCGACAGAGCTGGGACCGGCCGCTTTGATCGCCGCGGTGTTGGTAATCGTCACGGAGTTGTTGGCGCCGAAGGTAACCACATCGATGCCGTAAGCGGAGAAGCCGCAAGGACAGAACTCTTGCGAGGTGACGGTGATGTCGCCGTGATTCGCGATCTTGACGGGACTGTTCGCGTAAACCGTCCGGGCCGTAATGCCGATAGCGTCATATTGCGCGTTGACGTCGATGCTTGCGCGATTCTCGACGCTCACAGGACTGTTCGTCCCGCCGGAGACGGCGGAGATGCCAGAACCCGAATATTGACCGGCGACCGCGATCGAGCCGCTATTTAGGATGCGAATGGGGCTGTCGTCATAGTGGGTGTAGGCGTAGATGCCGTAAGCGCGGCCGATGTTCGTGGTCACGGCCACGTCGCCGTTGTTTTCGATTTTGATCGCGCCGCTATCGGCGTCCGCCTTGGCGAACACTCCAAAGCCATCGTAGTCGGCGGTGACGCCTAATTTTCCGCTGTTGGTGATCGTAATCCGGCTGTCGTCGCTGACCGTGTAGGCGTAGAGGCCATAACCGTTGTTGCCGGCACGGACTGTGACGGTGCCGCTGTTCCGTATGATGACGGGGCTTTCGTCGAGTTCGCTATATCCCGAGATGCCGAAGGCGCTATTGTCGGACGTCGCGGATATCTTGGCGCGGTTGTCGATTGAGATGGCATTTCCGGTCGCGGCGCTCTCACCGCGGATGCCGGTCGCCCTATTCGCGCCATTCACCGCGATCGCGCCGCTGTTCAGTATGGTGACGCCGCCGTAATTGCCCTCGTTCGACCCGTAAATCCCGGTGGCGCTCTCGGTGGGGCTGGTGACGGTGATGGCGCCGCTATTGGTGATGTTGATCGGGCTGTAGCCGCCAAACTCTCTGGCGTAGATCCCGTAATTGCGGAAGCTGCTGCCGGGGGCTGTGACGCTGATGTCGCCGCTGTTCACGATGGTGATGGCGCTGTCGTAGTCGTTGACGAAGGCGCTGATGCCGCGGGTGCCAGCGAAGATATCGCCGCGATTGGTGATGTGGATGGTGCTGTTCTCGCCGTCGGTCTCGGTGCGTATGCCGATGTCCGAGGCGGTCAGCGTGCCGATGGTATCGAGCTTGATATATTCGACGTCGGCATCGGTCTCGAGCTCGATGGCGCTGCCGGTGCCGGCGCCGGTATCCCCGTCGCGATCTTCGGTGTTGACGCAATCGATGGCGTCGCCGGGATTGATCAGGATGATCGGATCGGGTCCCGTCCCCACGAAAGCGCCGCAAGTCTCCACGGCGCTGGCCGGCATAGGCGCCACGAGACAGCCGAGGAGGAGGGTGGTGGCGAGCGCGGTGCCGGTGAGCAGGGCCGCGCGGCGATGGCTTTGCGGCCGAGACGCGATCGCGGGAAGCGGTCCTGTGAAAGACCTCGAGACGCACGCATGCGGACGCTGTCGACGATGACGCTTCTGGCTCACCGATCCACCCCCAGGGAAGCCCCGGCGCGCCGCCCCGCACACGTGCTTTCGCCAAACATAGGGCGCACACGGATTGGAGTCTGTTGCGCAGCCGCCACAGCACACGTTTATGTTGCGTCACAAATGGCGTGGCGTTTGCCCGGGAACCCGTCAGGCCCCTTTGCCGGCCAGGTGATCGCCGAGCCTGAGGCCCCAGGCATAGATGGTGAGCGACGGGTTGACCCGGCTCGCGCGCGGCAGCGGGCTGCCGTCGCCCACATAGAGATTCTCCATGCCATGCACCTTGCCGTGCGGGTCGACCACCGAAGCCTTCGGATCGTCGCCAGTCACCATGCTGCCGAGCGCATGGGCCGTGCCGCCCATGCCCATATATTTGTCGAAGCCGACCAGCCCCGCGCCCAGCAGGCGCTTGAGCCAATCGTCGATCAGGGCTTTGTGCTCTTTCACCGCCTGCGGGATGCGGGCGAGACTGTAATCCATGATGGGCTTGCCGCCCGGCCCGCCCGAGATGATGCGGTTCTTGGGGCTCGAGGCATCCTCCGTCGTCGCCCAGAAGCCGATCGCGCGTTTGCCCAGCAGCTTGCCCATGAAGTTCGGCATCTCCGGCGGCGCTTGGGTCGCCAGCACCTCACCGTCGATCCACCCCAGGCACTGCATCGAGGAATGCGGGAACTTGTCGTTGTAGAGCACCGCCGTCTTGCGCAGCACGTCGTGATCGGTGAAGGGCGAGAAGCCGAGCACCGCGGAGTTGATGTGCATCTTGAAATTGGCGCCGACCAGATTGCCGCACGGCAATGTGAGCCCGCTCGCATCGAGATGATCTTCGAGAATGCGCGGCGACGTCATGGCGCCGGCGGCGAGCACGATCGTATCTGCCTCGTAGGTCGAGCCGTCGTCGCATTTGACGCCGATGATCGTGCTGGGATCGCCCGGCGCGCGATGAGCTCAGCCACGGGCGTGCCGGCAAGAAGCGTGAAATTCGGCTTGTCCCGAATGTGGTCGATCAGGTTGCGCTCCGAATCCGACTTCAAGCCAGACGGCGACGCGAAGCCGTCGAAGTGCTTCGCCTCCTCGGGATGATTGACGATGTCGTGCGACAGGCCGAGCGGCAGCGGATGAAGCTTCCAGCCCGGCTCGGCGGTGGTGATCTTGTCGAGCAGCGCTTGAAGCTGAGGCTCGTTCTGGAAAGTGGTGATCCTCAGAAGCTCCGTGGCCTCGTCGTAATACGGCTTCAGTTCCTCGTAGCCGAAAGGCCAGCCGAGCAGGCCGTAGTCCGGGTCCGCCTCGAACTCGACCGGCCGGAAGCGGAACAGCGCCGCGCCGTACCACTTCGTCTTACCGCCCACATTGTAGAATTCGCCGGGAACGAAATCCTTGCCCTTGCTGTCGAGCCAGACAGATGGTTCTTGAGACCCCGTCGACGAACACCTCGCGCACTTCGAGAGTGGAGCGGTCCCGCGGCAGGAACGGTCCCTTTTCGATCAGGAGAACGCGCTTGCCGGCATTGGCGAGCTTGTAAGCGACACTGCCGCCGCCCGCGCCGCTGCCGATTACGATCACGTCATGCTGCGCCGCCATGATGTGCTCCCTGTACTGACGACCTGAAGTCGTTGTTGAGGCTCATTGGATCGTCGAAGTTAGGACGATAGCAAGGTTGCCGATGCTATCCCCTATGTCTAGGCTTAACCTGCGTTCAGGCCGTCAACATGAGTCGTTACGCTCAACGTTAGTGGAATATGAAAATCGTCCACGCGATGGAGATCAGCTTATGTCTTTGAAGAACAAGGTTGCCATCGTGACCGGCGGCAATACCGGTATTGGCCAGGCGATCGTCCTCGAACTGGCCAAGCAAGGCGCCAATATCGTCATCGACTACGTGGCCCATCCCGAGGCGACGGAAGCTTTAGAGCGCGAAGTCGCAGGTCTCGGCGACCAGTGCATCGGCGTCGACGCCGATGTGAGCAAGCTCGCCGACCTCCAGAAGCTGGTCGATGCGGCGGTCAGCAAGTTCGGCCATTTGGACGTGATGGTGAACAATGCCGGCATCGAGACGCGCACCTCGGTTCTCGACACCACGGAAGATCAGTACGACGCCGTGATGAACATTAATCTCAAGAGCGCCTTTTTCGGCACGCAGCTCGCGGCCCAGCAAATGATCAAGCAGGGCAAAGGCGGCCGGATCGTCAACGTGACCTCCGTCCACGAAGACTGGCCGATGCCCGGCAACACGGCCTACTGCCTCTCCAAAGGCGGCATGCGGATGCTGACACGCACCGCGGGCGCGAGCTTGCACCGCACAACATCCTCATCGTGGGGGTGGGTCCGGGCGCCGTCGCGACGCCGATCAACACCAGCACCATGGATAACCCCGCTTTGCTCAAGAAGCTCGACTCGGCGATTCCCCTCGGGCGCATGGCGCAGCCGCAAGAGATCGCCAGCGTGGTGGCGTTCCTCGCCGGCGACGGTGCGAGCTACCTCACGGCCACGACCATTATCGCTGACGGCGGGCTCATGCAGAGCAGCCCCGGTCTCTAAGCCGGTCCGTCATGACGCTCCCCATCGAAGACTATGCCATGATCGGCGACTGCGAGACCGCAGCACTCGTCGGGCGCAACGGCTCCATCAACTGGATGTGCCTGCCGCGTTTCGATTCCGAGGCTTGCTTCGCGGCGATTCTCGGCGATCACGACAATGGCCGCTGGCTGATCGCGCCGGTGGATCAAACAGCCAAGGTCACGCGCCGCTACCGACCCGACACGCTCATTCTCGAAACGCGCTTCGAGACGGAGACCGGCGCCGCCACGCTCATAGACTTTATGTATCCTTGCGATAAGCACCCGCACCTCGTCCGGCTCGTGGTCGGCGAGAAAGGGTCGGTCGAGTTCGAGACCGAGTTCGTGGTGCGCTTCGGCTACGGCCTGGAGGTGCCTTGGGTCACCATGCTGCCGGACAAGCGTCTGCGCGCCGTGGCCGGCCCCAACAAGCTCGTCCTCCAGTCGACCATCGAACTGCGCGGCGAGAATCTGAGGACCAAGGGCGAGTTCACCGTGAAGGCGGGCGAGACCCAATCCTTCGCGCTGTCTTATGCGGAATCGTTCGTGCCCGATCCTCCCCTGGTCGACGTCGAAAGTCTGCTCGACGATACCGAGGCGTTTTGGAAGGACTGGTCTTCCGATTGCAACATGACCGGCCCCTACGCCGACATCGTCAAGCGCTCGCTGATCACGCTGAAGGCCATGACCTACGCGCCGACGGGCGGCGTGGTCGCCGCGGTGACCACCTCCCTGCCCGAACAGTTCGGCGGTCCGCGCAACTGGGACTACCGCTATTGCTGGGTGCGCGACGCGACGCTCACCCTGCTCGCACTCATGAACACCGGCTATTTCGACGAAGCGCGCGCCTGGCGCGAATGGTTGTTGCGCGCGGTCGCCGGCAGCCCCGAGCAGATGCAGATCATGTACGGCATCGCCGGGGAGCGCAGACTCTACGAGGTCGAGCTTCCCTGGCTTCCCGGCTACGAGAAGTCCGCGCCGGTGCGTGTCGGCAACGCCGCGCATCAGCAGACGCAGCTCGACGTCTACGGCGAGCTGCTCGACGCCCTCCACCAGGCGCGCAAGGGCGGGCTTGCACCCGAAGAGTCCGGATGGGAGCTGCAGCTCGCGATCGTCAAGCATCTCGAGGATGCCTGGCAGAATCCCGATGAAGGCATCTGGGAGGTGCGCAGCGGCCCCGAGAACTTCGTCTATTCGAAAGTCATGGCCTGGGTCGCGTTCGACCGCTCGATCAAGAGCGCGGAGCGCTTCAAGCTCGACTGTCCCCTCAAGGGCTGGCGAGAAATCAGAGAGACCATCCATAAAGAAGTCTGCGAGAAGGGCTTCGACAAGGAGCTCAACAGCTTCGTCCGGTCCTACGGTTCGAAGCAGGTTGATGCGAGCCTGCTGCTGATCCCCACTGTCGGGTTCCTGCCGGGCGACGATCCGCGCGTGGCCGGCACCGTGGCGCAGATCGAGAAGACGCTCATGAAGGACGGTCTCGTGCAGCGCTACGACACCTCGAAGGCGAGTGACGGGCTGCCCCCGGGCGAGGGTATGTTCCTGGCCTGCAGCTTCTGGCTGGTCGATGCCTATCTGATGCTTGGCCGTAAGGATGACGCGGTGAAGCTGTTCGAGAAGCTGCTCTCGTTGCGCAACGATGTGGGCCTCTTGAGCGAGGAGTACGACACCTCCGCCAAGCGGCTCTGCGGCAACTTCCCGCAAGCCTTCTCGCACCTGGCCCTCGTCAACAGCGCCTCCAATCTCGGCCGCGACGGCAGGCCGGTCGAGCAGCGCTGCGACGCCGAGGACGCCGCGAAATTGGCAAAGCCCGCGGTTCCTCCGCCGGCGGCGCATTAGCCGGCGCCGCCGATGACCGACCCAAGCCCTCGCCCCGAACCGGCCCATCGCGTGAGGCCTTGGGCGAAGGGCGCATTGGGCGGAAGTCTAATATTGATCCTCGTGCTTGCGGCGTTTGTCACGTCGGATCCAGCGCAGGCGCCAGCGCAAGCCGGTGCGCCGGCCGCGAGCACGGCGGCGCCAAGCTATTCGGAAGACATCCAGCCCATCTTCAACAAGCGCTGCGTCGCCTGTCATGGCTGCCTGGGCTCACCCTGCAACCTCAAGCTCACCTCGTATCGCGCGGCCGAGCGCGGTGCCTTCGGCGAGACCCCTATGCGAGCCATTTTGAGGCGTCGCCGCGCACCGGCATGGACGTCGTGCAGACGACGGCCGAGTGGCGGAAACGCGGATTCTATCCCGTGCTGTCGCGCGGCGGCTCGGAGCCGGAGAACCTCCAGCGTTCGCTGCTCTATCAAATGATCGAGGCGGGAACTCGGCACAACAAGCCGGGCTTCTCGCGCCAAACTTTGATGCCGCTTTATGCCAAGCGCTACGCCCATCAGTGTCCGGCCACGCCCGAAGCGCTCGGCACGCAGCTCAAGCAGAACCCTGCCTCGGGCATGCCGTTCGGCCTGCCGTCGCTCGACGAGGACGATTTCCAAACGCTGCGCGACTGGGTGGCTTCAGGGTCGCCCGGCCCGACAAAGGCCGAGCGGCAAGCCGCGGAGACCGTGACCGACCCGGCCGCGGTCCTCGCCTGGGAAAGTTTCTTCAACGCCGCCGACAAACGGTCGCAGCTCGTTTCCCGCTACATCTTCGACCATGTGTTTCTGGCGACGATCGTCTGAAGGAAAGCCCCGGCGATTACTTCAAGCTCGTACGCTCCAAGACGCCGCCCGGCGATGCGGCCGCGAACCCGCCGGCGCCCGTCGACATCATCGATACGCCCCTGCCCTACGCCGACCCTTACGCGTATGCCGGCGTCGACCGCTTCTACTACCGCTTGAAGAAGATCACCGCGCCGATCGTACAGAAGAACCATTTCGTCTGGCGTCTCGACCACGCCGACATCGGTCATCTCAAGAAGCTGTTCCTCGGCGCCGACTGGGACAACACGGCGAAGCTCGACGCCCCCTGGGGAATCGGCAATCCATTTTTGGTGTACCAGGCCATTCCGGCGGCAGCGCGCTACCGCTTTCTCCTGGAGAATTCCGAGCTGATCGTTTCCGGCATCACCTACGGACCGGTTTGCCTAGGCCAGACGGCGACCTTCGCGGTCAAGGACCAGTTCTGGGTCTACTTCGTCGATCCCAAGGACGACGTGTCGGTTCTCGAGCCCAAGCTCGGATTGGAGACATGGGAAACCTTCATGGACCGGTCGATCTTCGGCAACGACGCTTACGAGGCGGCCTACGGCGCCGCGCTGAAGAAACTGCGGCCCAAGGGCTACACGATCGATGCGATCTGGAACGGCGCGCGAAAAGATCCGAACGCCTGGCTCACGGTGCTGCGCCACGAGAGCAATGTCTCGGTGATGAAGGGACGCCAAGGCGGCATCCCGCGCACCCAATGGCTGATGAACTATAGCGGCTTCGAGCGCATCTACTACGACACGGTCGCCAACTTCGAATATTGGTCCGGCGACATCCCGAAGCTCGAAACCTTGGTGTTCTTCAACTATCTGCGCCAGGAGTTCGAGGACAATTTCCTGCTGCTCCTGCCCGAGGACGAACGCCAGAAGATCCGCGAGAAGTGGACCCAAGGCATCGGCCAGATCGCGCTCGCCCTGGAGCCCTTCGCCGGCGAAGAACAGCCGACGCAAGTCAAGACCGATAAGCACGATCCCTTGCTCAGCCTCGTCGACGACATCCAGGCGCATATGGGCGAAGCGGTCAGCGGCCCGCCCGACCGCCTGAATCCGCATGAGAAGCCGGACGTCTCCTTAAACGCGCCGATCGAGAGCTTCGACGGCTGGATTGAAGCGGCCTCGCTCCTGACTCAGACGCGGGACTACAAGTTTCCGCGCTACCTGCCGAGCGTGATCCTGCTGAAATTGACCGACGGCGACGAGGCGCGCGTCTATTCGCTGATTGCCAACCGGGTCTACGCCTCCCAGGACACGATCCTGTTCCAGGACGGCCAGGCGCTGCCGCATCTCTACACCATGAGCATTTATCCCACCGTGATCGGCGGCTTCCCCAACTACTTCATGGAGATGAATCTCAGACAGGCGGGCGACTTCCTGCGCGGCTTGCGGGAGGTCCAATCCCTCGCCGACTGGAACGCCTTGCGTGACCGCTACGGCATCTTGCGCAACGACGCGCGGCTCTGGGCCACCTATGACTGGTTCACTGAGTGGAACACGCGGCACCGAGGCATCGAGGCCGGTTACCTCGACCTCTCTTATTACGACCTGTTCGACTCCGTCTACTGATCTCGAAGGTCTTCAGGCACGGTGTTCCGGGTTCTCGTAGTCGAACCGGCACCCGGCCTTCCAGGCTTTGCGATTGTTGCCGTGATTTGAATAGCCGCCCGCGTCTTTGAGGATGCGCGCGAGATGCATCAGGTTCCACGTCATAATCGTGGTGTTCCGCTGAGTGAAGTCGTTGTCGACGCCGACAGGCCCGTCTTCCGAAGGATCGCCGTATGACGCGCCCGGCCCCGCCTCGCCGATCCAGCCGCAATCGGCCTGGGGCGGGATAGTGTAGCCGAGGTGCTGAAGCGCGTAGAGGATGCTCATCGAGCAATGTTTGATGCCGTCCTCGTTGCCGGTGATGACCGCGCCGCCGACCTTTCCGTAGAACAGGCTCTGGCCTCTGTCGTTGAGCATCCCCGACATGCCATAGAGCCGCTCGATGAGGATTCGACAGACGGAGCTTTCCTCACCGAGCCAGATCGGCGTGGCGACGATGAGGATGTCAGCCGCTTCGATGGTTTTCCAAAGCGCGGGCCAGTCGTCACGCTCGGCGCCGTGCTCGGTCATGTCGGGATAGACGCCTGAAGGGATTTGGTGCGACAGGCCGTGGATGTGGTCCACCGTCACGCCGTTCTTGCGCATAATCTCTTCGGCAACCGACAGCAGGAGGCGGGTATGCGACTCCTCCGGATCGCGCTTAAGCGAACAGTTGAACGCGACGGCCTTGAGATCGGAAAAATCGGTCTTGTTCTGCGCGCAGAGCTCTTCCTGCTGGATATTGAGCGGCATGATGAGGGCTCCAGATTGACGAATATGAGACGCCTCAGTCTAACGAGGATCGCGTGCCGCGGAAGAAGAGCTTCTTCAAGACGAAGTGAGGGTGGCCGCTGGGGGGAGACGGCCACCCTCTGCTTTCGACCTACCGATCCATGTTGGTCTGGTAGGCATTCGGGAAGCCCTCCGCCGCGGCGGGTGCGACAGCGGCGGTGACGAGGGCGAGAGCGATGAGAATGGTTTTCATTGTTGTGCTCCTTGGGAGGTTGGTTTCGCCTTGCACGAGATTGATATCGTGACGCCGCGCGCGCGTTCAAATAACAAGCAGTCACGACTGCGTGCTGGAGCGTGACCGTTCGCTCACGCATCGGGGAAGGCTTGGAGCCCGGCGCGACCGATGCAGCCGCTAACAAAATTGTCATCCTAACGAAGGAGTCGGTTGCCAGTGTCCGCGCCTTCGATCACGATCCACGGACATTCGACCGCCACAGAGTTGAGACCGCACCTTCCATGAAAGCACCCTCCGGCCCCAGCACGCCAACCTGGGCCCCGGCCCGCAAGGACGTCGTGGGCGCAAGCCTCGGCTCATCGCGGCTGTGGTTCACCATCGCCCAAGGCATCGTCACCGAGGTCTACTACCCCCGCATCGACATCCCCCAGATCAAGGATCTCGGCTTTATCATTGCCGACGACAAAGGCTTCTGGGTGGAGCTGCGGCGGCTGAATAATTACACCGTGAGCTTGCCCGCGCCGGGCGTGCCGGCCGCCGAGATCATCCACCGCCATCCCCGCTTCACCTTCACGCTCGAGGTCTGCCCGTCCGAACGCCGCGATACGCTGCTGGTGCGCTATTCGTTGGAGGGCGACGCGGACCTCAAGCCGTACGTGCTGCTCGCCGCGCGGCTGGGCGAGGACGCGGAGAACAATATCGGCACCGTCGCCACCCATGACGGCCGCGGCGTGTTGTGGGCCGAGCAAGGCCCGTTCGCGCTCGCGCTATCGGCCGTCGACGACGACGGCGCCGACGCCTTCGGCCGCCGCTCCGTAGGCTGCCTCGCGGTGAGCGACGGCTGGCAGGACTTCAACCGCAATGGCCGCATGACCTGGGAGTATGACGAGGCGGGACCCGGCGCCGTGTCCTTGATGGGCGAACTCTCAAGGCTCGGCGTGCTGGCGCTTGGGCTTTCCTCCACCAAGGAGGCGGCCGCGACGCTTTCCGTATCGGCGCTGCTGGACGATTTCGACGAGGAATGGTCCGCCCATTGTCAGGCCTGGCAGGAATGGCTGGGCCAATGCCGCCGCGCCGCCTTCGGCGGCGAGATCGACGACCGGCTTGCTCTGTCCGCCTCGGTCCTGAAGGTGCACCAGGACCGCACCTATCGCGGCGCCGCCGTGGCCAGCCTCTCGGTGCCGTGGGGCGAGACGAGCACGAGCCGCGGCGGCTATCACCTGGTCTGGCCGCGCGACCTGGTCGAGACCGCGGGCGCGCTCATCGCCATGGAATCCTATCGCGCGCCCGCGACGTCCTGCGCTACCTCATCGCCACCCAGCACGAAGACGGCCACTGGTTCCAGAACCAATGGCTCGGCGGCCGTCCGTTCTGGCAGGGCCTGCAGCTCGACGAAGCGGCGTTTCCGATTCTGCTCGCATCGCTCCTGAAGGAGCATGAGGCGCTCGACAACATTCCCATCACGGACATGATCACGCGCGCCGTCGGCTTTGTCGCCGGCTCAGGCCCCTCTACATGCCAGGACCGCTGGGAGGAAGACGCCGGCATCAATATGTTCACGCTGGCCGTCGCCATCGCCGCGCTGGTGGAGGGCGCCGAACATCTCGAAGGCGCGGCGAAGGCGCATGCGCTGCGCGTCGCCGACTATTGGAACGCGAAGCTCGAGGATTGGGCTTTCGTACGGGGGACGCCGCTCGCAGAAGACTTGAATGTGAGCGGCTATTTCATTCGCACCGTGCCGCTCGATGCCTCCGGCGAGAGACAGTCCTTCGCCGATGCGGTGACGATCAAGAATCTCGATCACAACCCAAACCTGCCGGCGAGCGGCCAGGTCTCGACCGACTGCCTGCAGCTCGTGCGCTATGGCTTGCGGGCGGCCGACGATCCCTCCATCACCGACAGCATCAAAGTTATCGATTCCCTGTTGAAGACCGACACGCCGTCGGGGCCGGTCTGGCACCGCTATAATAATGACGGATACGGCGAGCACGACGATGGCACCGGCTTCAACGGCACGGGCCGCGGGCGCGGCTGGCCGCTGCTGACCGGCGAGCGCGGCCACTATGCGCTCTGCGCCGGCGAGGACGTGACACCCTACGTGGACGCCATGATGGCGATGTCGAGCCCGCTTGGCCTGATCCCTGAACAGATCTGGGATACGGACCCCATCCCGGCTTACGGTCTCGTGCCCGGCAAGCCGAGCGGCTCCGCCATGCCGCTGGTCTGGGCTCATGCGGAGTTCGCCAAGCTCTGCCACAGCCTGGGCGCCGGACGCCCCGTCGACCGGCCGCAAGCCACTTGGGCGCGCTATCGCGGCGTGAAACCCAAGATCGACTACGAGATTTGGGGGCCGAGCTACCGGCCCAAGCGCATCGCGCCGGGGCGCGTTCTCTATGTGACGATGAGGCTCCGGCGCGCGTGCATTACGGCACCAATGGCTGGCAGGACGTGGCCGACATCGACACCGAGGATACCGGTCTCGGCCTGCATGTCGCCAAGCTGCCCACCGAAACCCTGAAACCCGGCGACAGCATCGCCTTCACCTTTTTCTGGCCGGAGAGCGGCAATTGGGAAGGCCAGAACTTCGAGGTCGCCATCGAGGGCGCGCTCGTGCCGGCCTAAAGGGCCATCCCCCGAGATGGCGGGGCGATACACTTTCTGGTATGGCTCAGCCATATAATAACGCGCCGGAAGCCCTGGGCTCGGACCCAAGGGGCGGGACGAGAAGGCTTCCCGGGGGAAGAGCCCATCATGAAGCGCATCAAGCAGCTCTGGCTCGTCCTGGCGATTTTCATGCTGCCCATGACGGCGGCCTTTGCCATCGACCGGCTGCTACTGGCGCCGAACTGCCCGGACTGCCACGCCGAGATGACGGAACAGCTCCCCCTGTTCGACGGCACGCAAGACGGCCTGGTGCGCATCAGGGCCAACAGCATGGAGTTTCGCGCCCGCGCGGCCGGCTTCGGCAATCCCCAAGGCGAAGGCGTGATCCTGCTGCATGGCTTCCCCGCGACCTCGATCATGTGGGAGACGCTGCTCGACACGCTGGGCAAGGCCGGCTACCGCGCCATCGCCTACGATCAGCGCGGCTATAGCCCGGGCGCGCGGCCGCCCGCGCAGAACGACTACACCAAGACCAAGATCGCCACGGACGTGCTGGCCGTCGCCGACGCCGCCGGCTTCGAGCGGTTCCACGTCATCGGCCATGATTTCGGCGGCGCCATCGCCTGGACCGTGGCGGACCGCTATCCGGAGCGTGTCCTAAGCCTGACGTCGCTGTCCATGCCGCACCCGTCTGCCTTGGCGTACGCGCTTGCCGAACCAGACTCGCAACTCCGCCTCTCAAGCTACATGGTGTTCTATCGGCTGCCTGTACTGCCGGAACTCGTGCTCGGCTTCAACCAGGCCTCCTTCCTCGAATACCTAAAGTGGCAAGACCACCCGCCCGAACAGATCGAGGAATATGAGCGCGTGTTCGGCGAGCCGGGCACGCTCCATGCGGCGCTCAACTGGTACCGGGCCTTCGAGTTCCGCTCGCTGGACCCTGTCGGCAAGATCCGGCCACCGACTCTCTTTATATGGGGCCGCGAGGACGGCGCCTTCGGCCGTGTCGCCGCGACGGAGACGGTGAACTACATGGACGGCCCCTATCGCCTGCACACCGTGGAGGCGGGACACAATCTCATGCTGGAGGTCCCGGAGATCGTGACCGAGGACGTGCTCGCGCATCTCAACACAGCAGATAAAGTCTCCGAGCAATGGGTTGCGGCCTTGGCCGAGACGCCGCAGGAAGACGGGTCGGCTTGCGATCAGTCCCGCCCGCAATGCTTGCGCATTTCTCTTACGCCGGACGGCCACACGCTGCGCATCCGCAATCGCTGCGACGAGACCTACAAGGGTGTCGTCCGCGTCTCCTGCTCGCAATGGGCGCCGGATGCGGCCATGGAGTACCGCTTCAGCCTCGGCGCCATGGCGGAGATGACTCAGGAAAGCACCGGGCTCTCCAATGGCGATTGCTACTACCGCCACCGTCTCTGCGCCAAGGAGGCGGAAGACGGCAAGCACCGCCCGGCGTCGCTCATACCCTTTTTCTAGAACCGCGGCAGGATCAGCGGGATGCTCGCCGCGATCAGCAGGATGGCGAGGATCACCGACAGGCTGAGCTCCAAGACGATGCCGGGCGCGTGAATCTTCGCGTCGTCGAGCAGGAGGCCCGTCCGCACGAAGCGTATGGTCGCGGCCACGATGAAGACGATCCCAACCACGATGAGCGCCTCCCCGGCCCCGCTCCCGAACGAGTGGGACAAGGCCTCCAGCCGGTCGCGGCCGCGCCGGGGACGGAGACCGCGTCGGCCATCGTGAGGATAAAGAGATCGAACCGCTCGACCAGGAAGCCGAAGGCGATCACCGCGACGCCGGTGCGAAGCCAGGCGAGGAAGGTCCGCTCATTGGCCGCGTGGTCCGTATAGGATCTGATCATGGCAGGCCCCGTTCCGCTGTCAGGAGCGGAACAGCTTGGCCGCAAAGCGCCAAGAATGACTTAAGGCCGGGGCCTTTCCCCTAGGCGGGATTGTGCTTACGCGACAATTCCCAGCGGAGCCGGGCCCATTTATAGGCGTCCATGATCGAGATCGCGTAGACGAACAGGCCGCCGGCATAACGGCCGACAAGCGACTGGTCCGGCGTGGTGAGATGAAAGGTGATCCAGCCGAACAGCAGCATGAAGAACACGAAGACCAGCCCGCGGCCCGGCATGCCGGAGAACACGTGGCCAGCCCCGGGCAGCACGATGGCGATGGCGAGGATCAGGTAAGGGTTGAGCGGCCGGCGCTCCAGGACGGACCGGTCCGCGATCTCAGGCGGCGGCTTCACGGCGAATCTCCTTGGACTGCTCACCGGCCAAAGCACGGCGAATGGCCGTGCAGCGCCGGAGAAGATCACAGAAGCGCTCGCGGTCAAACCGGTTCACCTCGAAGCGTGCCTGGCGCAACAGCATGTAGTCGCCCCGCTGGGCCTCGTCGGCCTGCCAAACGATGCGCACGCCCCTCGGCGCGATGACGAGTTCCTTGGCCTTGGGCTCGCCGAGAAAGTCCACATACGGCACGATCGCCTCCGGCGGCGGCAGCTTCGCCACGTCGTCGGTCCGGATCACCGCCCGCTCCGGCCAGTCCGCCGGCGTATCGAGCCGGTCGGGCAATCTCTCGAACGCGGAGAAAAACTCTGCTCCCGATGGCCGCATCATGACGTCGAGGACAGCGCCTGTCGCCACCGGCGCCTCGACGGTCAGTCTGAGCCAAAGGGATGGCAGCTTGCGGAGCGCAACGCAGTCGACGACGACATCCGCCCTGACCGGAACGCCCTCGAACCATCCCGAAAGCCTTGGATAGCCGAAGGCATCGCGCGTGATCTCCGGCCGGTCGAGAGCGGTGAGGCAGTCGGCGAAGAACTCGCTCCTTTGCTGCCGCACCCGCTTCTGGTCGCGGCGGTGCAGCGCGACCAAAACGATGAGCCCCACGCAGGCCGTGATGATCGCCAGAATGGTCATCCGCGCATCATCGGACGATCGTTACCGGGCAATGCGCCTCGGCAACGACAGCCTCGGCGATCGAACCGAGCACCAGCCGCTGGACGCCTCTGTGACCATGCGAGCCGATCACGATATGGTCGTGCTTCTGCTTCTTGGCGTAAGCGGCGATCGCATCGGCAATGTCCCGGCTGCACACGGTGACGCACTGAACCTTGCGAAGCCCCGCTTTCTTTGCCCTATCGGCGACCGAGCGAAACTCGGCGCGGGTGATGGCATCGCCCGCATCGAGGACCGTGGAGTCCCAGTAGGCGGACCTTGCCGCGCTGGCCCGCGAGACCCGTTCGACCGTGAGAACGGTCAGCTTGGCGCCGAGATCCTTGGCCAGTGAGATCGCGAAGTTCACCGCCTTGGCCGAGATTTTCGAGCCGTCGGAGGCACAAAGGATGTTCTTGATCATCGCGTCCCCCCTCAGTAGCCGATCGGCCGTTGCCAGGGCATGGTGAACTGTCGCCGCGGCGCACATATTTGTAGCGGTGGAAGGCGAACCACAGCGAGGCGACGATGTAGAAGCACATCATGGCGAGCAGCTGGGTGCCGTAGCCGAGGAACGTGGCGAAGTAGGTGGTGATGCACAGCGCCAAGAGCACGATCGCCGGCAGCGGATGGTAGGGGTGCACATAACCCCGCCGGATCGAGCCCAGCGGCCACTTCTTCCGGAACATCCACATGTTGACGGGCATGAAGGTGTAGCCGAGCAGCCCCGACAGGATCGAGAAGGTGATGACCTGGTCGAGAAGCCCGGTGAACGAGAAGCTCACCGCGATGGGGATGAGGAACAGAATTGCCCGGTAGGGCGTGCGATAGCGCGGATGAACCGCGCCGAACCAGAGCGGCATGTAGCGGTCGCGGCCCATGGAGAACCACGAGCGCGACGCATCGTTGATGCAGCCATTCGCCGAGGCAATCGCCGAGAAGATCGTGCCGACGAACAGGAACACCTGAAGCGCGGGGCTGCCCGTCACACGCGCGGCATCGTAAAGCGGCGTCGCGGCCTGACCGAGGAACTCCCAAGGCAGAAGGCCCGTGGCCACGTACCACGTCATCGTCGCCGCGATGAGAAGCGTGATGATGCCGCTCATCGTTCCGTAAGGCAGCGATCTCGCGGGCGAGCGAACCTCTTCCGCAGCCTGGCAGGTGCCCTCGATGCCGAGATAATACCAGATGCCGAATTGGAAGGCGGCGATCACGCCGATCCAGCCATAGGGCAAGTCGGTGAGCAGTTCCCGGTGATGCAAGGCCGCGCCGGGCGCCCAGGCTGCACGCCGATGAACAGCACGACGATGGAGATGAAGGCGGCGGCGGTGATGACGAAGTTCACACTCAACGTCATCAGCACGCCGCGATAGTTGAGCCAGGCCAGCATCGCGATGGTCAGCACCACGAATGGCCGCGGATCGAGCGCCTCGTGCCCCATCTCGCTAGCGACCGCGGTCAGGAGATCGCCCACGACGAGGGCGTCGGCCGCTTCGAGCATGGTGTAGGCCATGACGAGATAGAGGCCGACATTGAAGGCCATCAGCGGGCCCATGATGTGCTTGGCTTGCGCGTACTGGCCGCCGGCCGCGGCGACGGTCGACGTGACCTCGGAGTCGATCATGGCGACGCAAGTGTAGAGAAGCCCGATCACCCAGCAGGCGATCAACGCCCCCATGGCGCCGCCTTTGCCGACGGAGAAGTTCCAACCCATGAACTCTCCGACGAGAACGATACCACGCCCAGCGCCCACACATGTGCGGGACCCAGACGCGCAATAGCGAAATACGTTGCCGGCCTTCCCCGGCTGCGCCTGTCGTCGTGGACATGACCCTTGAACCTCCCCCTGGCGTTGTTCTTATGAGACTTCCGAGATGTCGTGTTTCTCGCTGATGCCTTCGAGTTCACCTTCGCGAGACGACGTCAGCAGGTCCTCGTCGTAGTCCCGGTTGACCTGGATCGCGTCGAGCAGCATCCAACCCAACAGAAAGACGGAGACAGCCCAGGCCCCGTATTCGAGTACGTTCCACCAATCCATTCCCGCCTCCTATTTCTTGCGGCCGAAGCGCTCGTCGATCACTTCCCGGTATTCGCGGTCGGAGAAGCGGATCACGAAGAAGAAGTACCCAAAGATGACGAGGGCGGTGATGATGAGCGCCAACGGATTGATCGAGTAATCGAAGCGCGTAGTGATGATCTCGGCGGCCGATTCCGGCGTGTAACCGAGCTTCTCCCACTGAGCGGCCATCGTTTCGTTCTGACCCAGGGCTTCCCAGGTCGGCTGCTCAACGGTCTTCGTCGTGGTGCCGCCGCCGGTCAGGCCGAGGACCAACGGCGCGAAGAGCACCACGTAAACAAGAGCCAGAAGAAAGACTGAATCGAAGATCTGCCCGGCCTTGCTTTGTTCGGGCGGTCTGTATGGTTTCGTGCTCATCCCAACTCCCCCTGTCGCTTAGGCCCGCTGGGCCGCTTCTTTCTCCGCTTCGGCCTTCATCTCGCGCGCGACGTCCAGATGCCGGATGTCCAGGCCGTAGATGAAGTCCTTGTCTTCGCGGTAGTGTTTGACCATTGCGCCGATCGAGGCGGTGTTGAACAGCAACACGGCACCGGCGGCGACGGCGAGGACGGTGCGGATGGCCGGGTCGGGCACGACCTGCCAGACCATGAAAAGAACGAAGAGGATGACGACCCAAAGCACGGCGACGAACGTCCAGGCGCCGAGCCTGTCGCGGGCGTACATCGCCTCAATACGGTCGTTTAAGCTTCTCATTGTCGCTCCTCCCTTTGCCCTCTTGGCGCTTGGGACCCTGTTCCCGGATCTCCTCGTGTTTCCGTATGGGAAATATTTTTTCCCCAAGCGAATAGCTTCATGCGAGACTCGCAGGCTGTCGACGGGGTAAACGGGGGTGTTTCTTCCCCCAATGGGGAAGCGGCGCCCCAACAGGAGGCTTGTTGCATCTTAGATGTACGGGAGACCCTCAAAGGCCCATGGTTCAACCCCGAGCGCCGCTCGAAGCTCGGGGTCCCGATTGGCGAAGCCGATGCATCTCCTCATTGCCGACGATCATTTGCTGTTTCGATCCGGCTTCAAACTGCTGGTCTCACAGCTTTTTCCGGGATCTCAGCTTTCCGATGCCGGCGATGCGAACGAGGCGTGGGACGTCCTCGACACTGAGGAGAGCTTCGATCTCGTCTTCCTCGATCTCGCCATGCCCGGGATGAACGGCATCGCGGGCGTGCGGCGCTTTGTGGAGCGCCGGCCGGCGACCCCGGTGGTGATCCTCTCGGCGCATGCCGAACCGGACGAGATCGCCGAGTGCATGGGCCTTGGCGTCAGGGGGTACATCCCAAAGGCGGCCAGCGAGAGCGTTCTACAAAATGCGGTGTCCTTGGTTCTCGCCGGGGAGATCTACGTCCCCCGGCATGTCATCAGCCAGATCCTGTCCGAGGGCGGGAACGATACGCGCGAGGATTTGGACGGCCTGCCCGAGAACAACCCGCTACGCCAACTCACGCCGCGGCAGCGCAATACGCTGGCCTTGATGATCGAAGGACGGTCCAACAAGGAGATCGCGCGGAGCCTCAACCTCCTCGAGAGCACCGTGAAGGCGCACGTCAAGGTCATCCTCCGCAAGCTCTCGGCGCACAACCGCACCCAAGCCGCGCTGATCGCCGCCGATCTCGGCTGGCCGCGCCGCGTTCGGACCAGAACGTCTTAAGGCCTTCAAGGCCACACCGCATCGGGCCGCGCTCCGTCTTCAGCCAGCAATTGTGCGATCGCTGTCGCCAGGCTCGCAGGATCCACGGGCTTATGAAGCAGACGGCAACCGCTCGCCTCGGCCTCGGCGATCCGGATCGGCTCCGTATCGCCGGTGACGAGGATGCCCGGGATTGACCGGCCGATCTTGAAGCGCACCGCCGAGATCGCCGCGACTCCGGTCATATTCGACTCCAGCCGGTAATCGGCGACGACCAGCTCCGGCGGCGTTTCGGCATCTTCGAGCTTGCTCAGCATCTCGCCGATCGAGCGCGCGGCAATCACCTCCGCTTCGCACACGCCGAGAAAGGATTGCAGCGCCGCCAGCTGGAGCTGTTCGTCATCGATCACGGCAATCGTCCGCCCCTTGAAGGTCGGCGCCGAAACCAGCGGCTGCGGCTGGGTCTCGCTCTCTTGGCTTTCGGCGAGCCGTAGCGCGATCGAGAACACCGACCCTTTGCCAGGCTGTGACCGCACCGCGATCGAGGTCCCCATGAGCGCCGCCTGGCGGCGCACGATCGCCAAGCCAAGACCCGCGCCCCGCTTCCTGTCGCGCGCGGGATTGTCGACCTGATAGAACTCCTCGAAGATCTGCTCCCGCTCCTCCGGGGCGATGCCGATCCCGTTGTCCCATACTTCCAAAATCGCGGCGCCGCCGCGCGTCCGGCAGCCCACAAGGACCCGGCCTTGCTCGGTGTAGCGCAGCGCGTTCGAGACCAGGTTCTGCAGGATGCGAACCAGCATGGTGTGGTCCGCTTGGACAAAAAGGCTCCTGGGGACGAAGCGGAGCTCGGTCTTGCCGGCCTCGGCATCGCGCTTGAAGCTCTTCTCGAGCAATTCGAAGATGTCGGCGACCGCCACGTCGGTGAATTCCGGCACCACGACGCCCGCATCAAGGCGCGAGATGTCGACGAGGTCCTCGAGCAGCTCGCTGCTGGCATCGAGGCAGTCCCGAATGCTGTCCAGAATGCCCCGGCTCGCCTCGTCCAGGGGGCTCCGCGCCAGCGCCGCGACGAACATGCCGACGGCCTGCAACGGTTGACGCAGATCGTGACTTGCGGCGGCGAGGAACCGGCTCTTCGCCCGGTCGGCACGCTCCGCGTCGGCCTTGGCGACCCGAAGAGCAACCTCCGCGCTTTTCCGCCAGGAAATATCGCGCACGCTGGTGCGCACGCCCAGCCTTTCGCCGTCACCGCCGATCATCGGTTGCCACGATACGGCGGCCCATCCTATCCGCCCGCCCTTGTGGCGGATGCGGAACTCGACATCGTTCCCGCTCGTGCCCGTCAAGGCCGATTGCAGGAGAGACTTTACGCCGTCCCGATCATCCGGATGGACGATCCCGAGCGGGTAGTCGGTCATGGCGAGACACTCATCGACGGAGTACCCGGTCATGCGCTCGACCCCGGGGTTGATCCACCGGACGCGCCCGTCCGGCAGAAACCAGCTCTCCCAGTCGTATGTGTAGTTGGCGACGATCTCGAACAGGTCGTTACTCACACGGAAAGCCCCTTTTGGACCATTGGAGCACGTATCCCCCATTTGGGCACCACACTCATCCCTGTGCGCAATTGCGAGCGCCGGTCGCACGCCGCATCGTCGGGGGGTAACTAACCTAGGACTTCAGCGCTGCCGGGCCGTGCCGGGCAGCGTTTTTTTTTCGCCCCATCGTCCGCCGTTTGAAAGAGAATCGCTAGAAAATCGACCAACCGGCTTTCGCGGCGAGCTGCTCCAACACCTGCGTCCCGATCAGGGAATTACCTTGCTCGTTCAATGCTGGAGACCACACGGCTATCGACGCGACGCCGGGCACGATCGCGAGGATTCCGCCGCCCACGCCGCTCTTTCCGGGCAGTCCGACCTTGAAGGCGAAATCCCCGGAACCGTCGTACTGCCCGCAGGTCAGCATGAGAGAGTTGATGCGCCGGGCGCGCTTGCTCGAGACAACTCTTGAATAGGGCGCCGGAATGGCCCCGCCATTCGCGAGAAACAGCCCGGCCCGGGCCAGCTGGCAGCAATTCATCGACAGCGCGCATTGGTGGAAATAGACGCCGAGAACGTGGTCGACCGCATGATCCAGATTTCCGAAGGCGCTCATGAAATTCGCCAGGGCCGATTGCGGTAGCCGTGTTCGGTTTCCGA
>NZ_LPWD01000006.1 GCF_001723295.1 Methyloceanibacter marginalis | reverse complement strand
GCCTGCGTCTCGAACAGGAGCGGGATCTCCAGCACTGCAAGCCGCGCCCCCGCCTTTTCCTGCTCGCGCAGGAAATCGATCTCGGCCGCGACCACCAGCGGATGCACGATCGCCTCGAGTGCCTTGAGGCGCTCCGGCTTGCCGGCCACCTCCTTGCCGAGCAACGCGCGGTCTACCCGGCCCTTGCGCACCGTGCCGGGAAGGCGGCCTCGATGGCCGGGACCGCCGCACCCTCGTAGAGCCGATGCACATAAGCGTCCGCGTCGAACACCGGCACGCCGCGGCGGCGCAGATGGGCGGCCGCCGCACTCTTGCCCATGCCCATGCCGCCGGTGAGCCCGATGACCAGCATCATGTCTCTCCGAGCGTGGCCACCACGTGGGCGCGCAAGGCCGGCGTCACGTGCGGGCGCACCCCGAACCAGCGCTCGAAACCCGGGACGGCCTGATGCAGCAGCATGCCCAGCCCATCGACCACCGCGTTGCCGCGCTTGGCCGCCTCCACCAGAAGCGGCGTCAGCAGCGGCGCATAGACGATGTCGGCGACGATGGCGCTCCCGGGCAACGCGGAGATGTCGATGTCGAGCGGCGGCTGGCCGGTCATACCGAGGCTCGTTGAGTTGATCAGGAGACCGCAGGCCGAGAGCTTCGCCGCCCGCTCGTCCCAGTCGATGACCTCGATCTGCGGCCCGAAGACGCGCGCGAGCGCTTCCGCCTTCGCCTTGGTGCGGTTCGCAAGCAGGATGCGCGGAACGCCGGCCGCCAGCAGACCGTAAAGGATCGCCCGGGCCGCGCCGCCCGCGCCCAGCACCATCGCGAGACCCACCCCCTCGTTCCACTGCGGCGCTTCCGCGTCGAGATTGGTCACGAAGCCATAGGCGTCCGTGTTGCTCGCGTGCAGCGCCCCCTTCTCGTCGAGCCACAGCGTGTTGGCCGCGCCGATGGCAAGCGCCGCGGCGTCCGCCGCGCCCGCCGCGCCCAAGGCCGCCTCCTTGTGCGGCAGGGTCACGTTCGCCCCCACATAGCCGTGGCCGGAGAGCTCCTCGAGAAAGCGGCCCAGATTCGCAGGTTTCACCGCCTCTTTTTCATAGGCGCCGTCGATGCCGTATTCGTTCAACCAATAGCGGTGGATCACGGGCGAGCGCGAATGCTCTACCGGCCAGCCGATCACGCAAGCGCGGCGGGTCATGCTCAACCCTCGATCACGCCCTCGCGCCGAAGCGTATCGAGGAGCGGCAGCAGCGGTAAGCCAAGAATGGAGAAGAAGTCGCCATCGATTTTCTCGAAGAGCTGGATGCCGAGCGATTCGATCTGATAGGCGCCGACCGAGCCGAGCACCGCCTCGCCCGCGGCGGCAAGATAGTGACCGATGAATTCCGGCGAGAGCTTCCGCATGGTGAGCGTGGCGACGTCCGTATAGGCCCAGATCGCCTCGCCGTCTTTCGCGATCGCAACCGCCGTGTGCAGCTGATGGGTCTTGCCGTTGAGGTCGAGCAGCTGCTTTCGCGCCGCCTCCATGGTTCCGGGCTTGGAGAGAATTTGGCCTTCGAAGGCGAGGATTTGATCTCCGCCGATCACGGCGGCGCACGCGCCAAATCGCTCACGGCTTCCGCCTTGGCGCGGGCAAGGATTTCGGCGACGTCATGGGGATCGAGTGTCTTCTCGCCGCCGATCGCCTCGCGCATGGTCTCCTCGTCGAGACCAGGCGCTTCGGCGATATAGGAGAGTCCGGCCGAGTCCAGGAGCCGCGCCCGGGTCTTGCTGGTCGAGGCCAGGATGAGAGGCGGCCGTCCTGCTTGCACGATGCCGGTCATGCTTCGAGCGCCGGCGCTTCGCGGTCGTGATAGAGCCGGATAATGCCGGCGGCCGTCTCTTCGATGGAGCGGCGGGTCACGTCGATGATCGGCCAGCCGTGCCGCGCGCAAAGTTGCCGCGTCTGCGCGATCTCCGCGGCGATCGCATCCCGGTCGACATAGTCTTCCAAATGACCGTGGGCCTGTTCGATCACGCGGTTCTGGCGAACTTGAGCGATGCGCTCCGGGCTCGCCACCAGCGCCACGACAAAGGCCTTCGTCTTCTGCTCGAGCTCTGGCGGCAGCGTCATGCCGGGCACCAGCGGCACGTTGGCTGTCTTGAATCCGCGATTGGCCAGATAGATGCTGGTCGGCGTCTTTGAGGTGCGGCTGATGCCGAGCAGGATAATGTCGGCATCGTCCAGACTTTCCGGCAGATGCCCATCGTCATGCATCATGGAGAAGTTGAGCGCGTCGATGCGGCGGAAATAGTCGGCGTCGAGCTGATGCTGTCCGCCGACGGTCGGCGTCGAGGCCATGCCGAGATAAGAATCGAAGATTTGCAGGACGTGCTTGAGCGGCGCCACGCAAGGCACTTTGAGCTGCTTGCAGGACTGCTCCAAGGCTTCGGCGAGCGTGCGGTTGAACAGCGTGTAGAGCACGATGCCCGGTGCCGCCTCCACCTCCTTGAGCACCCGGTCAAGCTCTCGGCGGCTTCGCACCAGCGGATGCAAATGCTCGATGGGACGCACTTCCGCGTATTGCACGCCTACGGCCCGCGCGATCGTGGCGAGCGTCTCGCCGGTCGCATCCGAGATCATGTGCAGATGGAAGGTGCGCTGTTGGATATCCATGTATGGCCTTTGGATAACCGGGGCGGGTTAACGGAGCAACATGGGGGGCTCGGTCATCTCTCCCCACTGACCCGGAACAGTCCGCCGACTTCTTCACAGATTCGCTTGTGTCGAGAACGTGACGACTTTTTCAAGTCGGTCCACAATACCTTTTTGATCCCCAGCTCCAAAGGACAGATACCCACAAGCGGTCAAGCCCTCGTCCAGAGCCGGAGCGCATGAAAAAGCGCTTTTGTGGCGGGTCGTTGGTGCTCTTCTTAGGGCGACCAAACCACAGCCCCGCCCGTTTATCTTCAAACTGTCAAATGGCCCGCAAGCCAGCCTGTCGAGAGACTGGTGATGAATGTGAATGTCCGCTATCCACGCCCTAATAACAAAAATAACAGAAACCCTTTTAGAGACTCTCTTTATTAGTTTTAGAGAGACCATGTCCTCACCACACGCTCCTCTCCTCGCCGCTCTGAAGGGCGATCGTTGCAGCCCGCCGCCGCTCTGGCTCATGCGGCAGGCCGGGCGCTATCTGCCTGAGTACCGAAAAGTGCGGAGCGGGGTCGCGTCGTTTCTCGATCTCTGCCTCACGCCGGCACTGGCTTCAGAGGTGACGCTTCAGCCCTTGCGCCGGTTCCCGCTCGATGCGGCGATTGTGTTCTCGGATATCCTGGTCGTGCCCTATGCGCTCGGCCAGAAGGTCGCCTTCGTCGAGGGGGAGGGTCCGAAGCTCGAGGCCGTGAAGGATGGCGCCGCCATCGCCAAGCTGACAGGCGAGAACGCCGCCTCGCGCCTCGCGCCTGTCTACGAGACCGTCGAACGCGTTGTGGCCGAGCTCCCGGCATCCGTGCCGCTGATCGGGTTCTGTGGCGCCCCATGGACGGTGGCGACCTACATGGTCGAGGGCGCCGGCAGCAAGGACCAGGCCGCGCCCCGCGGCCTTGCCTATCGCGAGCCGGAGACGTTCCAGCATCTCATCGATCTTTTGGTGGAGACGTCCGCCGCTTACCTGATCGGCCAGGTGGAGGCGGGCTGCCGGGTGCTCCAGATCTTCGACAGCTGGGCGGGGAGTTTGCCTGAGGACGAGTTCGAGCGCTGGTGCATCGCGCCTACCAGGGCGATCGTGGATCGGGTGAAGGCCAAGGCCCCCGATATCCCGATTATTGGTTTTCCGAGAGGATCGGGCCCGCTCGCGGAGCGCTACGCCTCCAAGACGGCGATCGATGCCATTGGCTGCGACACGAGCCTGCCCGTGGGCTGGATCCGCTCCGCCCTGCAAACGCGACTGCCGGTCCAGGGCAATCTCGATCCTGTCCTGCTCGCGGCCGGCGGTCCTCGCTTCGAGGCCCGCGTCAATTGGATCCTGGAGACCCTGGGCGAGGGACCTTTCATCTTCAATCTGGGCCATGGCATTCTGCCGGAGACCCCCATCGAGCACGTCGAGAAATTGGTTGCGCTGGTCAAAAACGCGCCCGCCTGACCTCCTACACCTCTTGGGAATCGGATGTTTCTTGCCTATATCAAGGCCTTCCACATCATCGCGGTGATCGCCTGGATGGCGGGCTTGCTCTATCTGCCGCGGCTATTCGTCTATCACGCCGCCAGTGAGACGGGTTCGGCACAGGCGGAGACCTTCAAAATCATGGAGCGGCGTCTGCTCCGCTTCATCACCACCCCGGCCATGGTCGCGGCCTGGATTTTCGGCCTGATTCTGGCCTTTTCCGTGGTGGATTGGGCCCATGCCGGCTGGTTTCACGCCAAGCTGCTGCTGGTCCTGATCCTGTCCGGCTTCACCGGCATGCTCGCCAAATGGACCAGAGAGTTCGCGGCGGATCGAAACACCCACTCGCAGCGTTTCTACCGCATCGCCAACGAGGTCCCCACGCTGCTGATGATCGCCATCGTCATCCTGGCCGTCGTGAAACCGTTTTAGATCAGGGAGGCTCAAATCTCTTTCCGCGCACCGTAAGGGTCTGCTATAAGACGACTCGCATCCATTCCGGGACGCACGTCGCGGTCCGGCCTTTCTCCCATAAAGATCGGTTTACTTGGACTGGAGCAGGCGTCTGAACGCCTTCCCGCCAAGGCACCCAATTTCCCCTTCTGCTGATCTCGCGCTTCACGCAGCGCGCATCAAACATCAACATTTCCATCTCTTGGAGTAGCAGCGCATGCAGGAAATGAAGCTGCAAGAATTGAAGGCCAAATCGCCGACGGAGCTTTTGAGCTTCGCCGAGGAGGTCGAGGTCGAGAACGCGAGCGCCATGCGCAAGCAGGAGCTCATGTTCGCGATTCTGAAACAGCTCGCCGCCCGCGATGTGGACATCACCGGCACGGGCGTGGTCGAGGTGCTGCAAGACGGCTTCGGCTTCTTGCGGTCGCCCGATTCGAACTATCTCGCCGGGCCCGACGATATCTACGTCTCGCCCTCGCAGATCCGCCGCTTCGGCCTGCGCACCGGCGACACGGTCGAAGGCCAGATCCGAAGCCCCAAAGAGGGCGAGCGCTATTTCGCGCTTCTCAAGGTCAACACGATCAATTTCGAGGAGCCCGAGAAGCAGCGCCACAAGATCCATTTCGACAATCTGACGCCGCTCTATCCCGACGAGTGGCTCGAGATGGAGACGTCGGACCCGACCCGGAAGGATCAGACCGGCCGGGTCGTCGACATCGTGGCGCCGATCGGCAAGGGCCAGCGCGGCCTCATTGTCGCGCAGCCGCGCACCGGTAAGACGGTGATCCTCCAGAACATCGCCCACGCCGTCACCGCCAATCATCCGGAGTGCTATCTGATCGTGCTGCTGATCGACGAGCGCCCGGAAGAGGTGACCGACATGCAGCGTTCGGTGAAGGGCGAGGTCGTGTCGTCGACCTTCGACGAGCCCGCCTCGCGCCACGTCCAAGTCGCCGAGATGGTCATCGAGAAGGCCAAGCGCCTGGTCGAGCACGGCCGGGACGTGGTCATCCTGCTCGATTCGATCACCCGTCTCGGACGCGCCTACAACACCGTGGTGCCGTCCTCCGGCAAGGTCCTCACCGGCGGCGTGGACGCCAACGCGCTGCAGCGGCCGAAGCGCTTCTTCGGCGCCGCGCGCAATATCGAGGAAGGCGGCAGCCTCACCATCATCGCCACCGCGCTGATCGACACCGGCAGCCGCATGGACGAGGTGATCTTCGAAGAGTTCAAGGGCACGGGTAACTCCGAGCTCGTGCTCGACCGCAAGGTCGCCGACAAACGCGTGTTCCCGGCCATCGACATCGCCCGCTCCGGCACCCGCAAAGAAGAGCTTCTGGTTCCCGCCGATCAGCTCAAGAAGATGTACGTGCTCCGCCGCATCCTCAATCCCATGGGCACCATGGACGCCATCGAGTTCCTCAACGACAAGCTGAAGCAGACCAAAAACAACGCCGAGTTCTTCGACTCGATGAACACGTAGGGCGCGAGCGGAGACGCATCTGGGGTTGCATAGCCTAATCTTTGAGCGCGCCTGCTCTTGGAATAGGCAGAAAACTCAATAGAATCAGAAAGATAATCGCAAGGTTTGGCGCGTAGCGTCGATCGCGGGTCCGGGGGATTCGCATGACATCGATTCGCAAAGCCTGGCTGCCGAGCGCCGCCATCGCCATTCCATTGCTCGTGGCCGCCGGTCTTGCGGTGTTCGCCACCGCGACGCTCGGCGTGATCGCCGGCATTCTGACCGGGCTCGGCGCGGCGCTCGCCGCCGTCGTGATCGTCGAGGCGCCGCTCAAGTCGCTCGCCGCCGTGACGCACCGCATCGCCCATGGCGACCGCTACGCCATCCTGCCGCGTCAGAAGCCCGGTCCCCTTGCCGCCATCGCCAGAAGCGTCGATGCCTTGCGCGCCGCGGTGCTCGAAGCCGACGCGCTCGCCGTCGATCAGCGGCGGCGCGAAGCGGAGTCGCGGCTGCACATGGCGAGCCGCAGCTTCTTCACCCGCAGCTTCCGCGGCGCCGTCGACGACGTGATCAAGACCTTCACCGACGGCAGCGCCTGGATCGGCCAGACCGCCACCGACCTCGAGGAACGCAACCGCCACATGCATGGCAAGGTGGCCAATGCCTCCGACGCCGCCCGGGCCGCGGCGGACGACGTGGCGGCCATCGCCGTCGCCGCCCGCGGCATCCTTCTGTCCATCGAGCAGTCCGCCGGAGACATCGGCGCGTCTCGGGAGGCAAGCGCACGCGCCGCCGCCGACCTCGCGAGCGCCGACGAGACCATGCGCAGGCTCGCCGGCACCGCGGCGCGGATCGAGCAGGTCGTCGGTCTCATCCAGACCGTCGCGCGCCAGACCTCGCTGTTGGCCTTGAACGCCAGTATCGAGGCGGCCCGTGCCGGCGCGGCGGGCCAGGCTTCGCCGTGGTCGCCGGCGAGGTGAAGGCGCTCGCCGCCCAGACCGCGAAGGCGACCGAGGACATCGCCGCGCAGGTGGGCGGCATACAGAGCGCGGTGGAGAGCACGGCGGATGCGCTGCAGGACGTGCATGCGAGCGTCGGGGAGATCAACGCTGCGGACGAAAAGCTCCGCGCCGCGCTTGAGCAGCAGACGCACGAGCTCGACGCCATCGCGATGCGCGCCGCGCAAGTCGCCGAGCAGGTCTCGGGCGCCCTGCCCGATCTCCGCCAGGCCGTGGGCCATGTGGACCAGGCCGGCGCCTCCATGCTCGGCACGGCGGAAGAGCTGGTCGGCAAAGCCAAGGGCCTCGTCACCCAGGTGACGCGCTATTTCACCGACCTCGACTCCGGCGCCATCAAGGTCGGCATTCTGCATTCGCTCTCCGGCACCATGACCGCGAGCGAGCGCCCGCTCCAGGAGCTTCTCGTCATGATGATCGAGAAGGCGAACGAGGAGGGCGGGCTCATGGGCCGGCCGCTGGAAGCGGTGATCATGGATCCGCGCTCCGACCCCCGCGCCTATGCGGGCGCGGCGCGCTCGCTGCTGACCGAGCATCACGTGGCGGCGATCTTCGGCTGCTGGACGAGCCACTCGCGCAAAGAGGTCCTGCCCGTGGTCGAGGCTCTGAACGGGCTTCTGTTCTATCCGAGCCAGTACGAAGGCGAGGAGGAATCGTCGAACATCTTCTACACCGGCGCCACCCCGCAGCAGCAGGCCATCCCCGCCGTCGATTACTTGCGCCGCCGCGGCCACAACCGCTTCTTCCTGCTCGGCTCCGAGTCGGTCTATTCGCGCACCACGAACGCGATCCTCAAATCCTATCTCGCGGCGGAGGGCGCCGAGCCGGGTGCGATCCGCGAGGTGCTGACGCCCTTCGGTCACAAGGACTGGGCGGAGACGGTCGCCGCCATCAAGCGCTTCGGCGCCGGCGGCGATGCGGGCGTCATCACCACGGTGAGCGGCGACGCCAATATCTATCTCTATCGCGAGCTTGCCGCCCAAGGCATCGCCGCGGACACGATCCCGGTCATGACGCTGTCCATCGGCGAGAGCGAGTTGCCGGCCATCGCCGTCCCTGAGGTCGCGGGCCACCTCGCCTGTTGGAGCTATCTGCATGAGCTCGACACGCCGGCCAATCGCGGCTTCGTGCGCGCCTGGCGGAAGTTCTGCGGTCGGCCGAACGTGATGACCGACGATCCGATGGAAGCGACCTGGATCGGCTTCCAGATGTGGATGGCGGCGGTGAAGCAGGCTCAGTCGACGGAGACGAACGCGGTGCGCGGCAAGCTGGCAGGCATGCGCCTGAAGGCGCCGAGCGGCTACGAGGTCGCCATGGACGGGGTGAACCATCATCTGCACAAGCCGGCCATTGTCGGCGAGATGACCGCCGACGGCCGCATCGTGCCGGTGTGGAAGAGTTCGGGCCTCATCGCGCCGGACCCCTGGAGCCCGTGGCTTCCCCGCGCCGAGAGCACGGCGATCGCCCGCCGCGGCGACACCGCCCAGCTTCGCCCCCTCGCCTACGCGAGTTGATTCCGCGTCCGCTCCTATGGTCATCCTGAGGTGCGAG
>NZ_LPWD01000005.1 GCF_001723295.1 Methyloceanibacter marginalis | reverse complement strand
GCATCCGGTTGACACCCTGCCCGACGCGGTGATCGCCGATCTTGCGGGCGGGGAGATCTCGCGCGTCTTGCTGTTGTCGCCACGCACCGCCAGAACCTTTGCCAGGCTTGCGCAGCGTCACGGTGTGGTAACGGAGTCCAAGGGACTGGTTTGCTATTGCCTGTCGAAGGCGATAGCAGAGGCTGTCGCGCCGATGGGTTTCACGGTCCGCGTTCCGCAGCATCCGCGCGAGGAAGATCTCCTTGCGCTCCTGGACTCCGACGCGTCATCCTCGTGAGGAGCGCGATTCTTCTGGATGTGAAGGTAGTGAAGTGATGGGCGGCTCCTTCGACAATAAGGGCGGCGGCGATCAGGCGGGTAAGCGCCCGACGCCGACCATTGAAGGCACCGCGACCGAAGTCTCGGTCGAGCCGGAGGCCCAGGAAGCAAACAAAGGCGCCAACGAAAACGAAGAACGTGACCAGTCCGAGGTCAAGGACGAGGCCGCGGAGGACGCCAACGTGCTCCCGCCCAATGACGGTGACGAAGCAAAGACGACCGGCGAGGACGAGCACCCGGCGGAGACAAACAAACCGCGCGACGGCGGCCGCCGGTCCTTTGGTGCCGTCCTGCTCGCCGCCGTCACGAGCTTTCTCACCCACGCGACGGCAGGGCTCATCGGCGGCCTCGCCGTGCTGGCCGCCATCGCCTGGGGCTACTTGCCCATGAGCGCGCCGGCGGATGCCCCCGATCTCGCGCCCCTGGAGGGGCGCATCGCCAAGCTCGAAGCCTCGCCCCAAACGCCCGACAACCGTGAGGCGATCGAGAAGCTCGAGACACGTGTCGCAGACCTCGAGACCAAAGCGTCCGGCACGCCACCGGAGTTAGCGGCCCTGACCGACCGGGTCGCACAGCTCGAGACGAGCCTCAAATCCATGGCCGAAGCGGCGAAGGACGGCGGCTCCGTCGCCGACGCAGCGGCCATCAGCCAGCAGATCAACGAAGCCGAGAAGCGCCTCGACGAAAAGATCGAGACGGCGTTGGCGGAGGCTAGGACTGGGGCGGAGACCGACACCACGGCGATCGACAGCCTCAAGAAGGAGCTCGCCGACATCGCCGCCAAGCTCAAGGCTCTCACCGAAGCGGAGCTCGGTTCCGAGGAGGCGGCGCAGCTCCTGCCTGAGATTGCGGTGCTCGATGAGCGCCTGCGCAAGATCGAATCCACGTTGCCGCAGTTGCTTGAGGCGGTCGATGAAGACATCAACGACACCAAGCGGGCCACGCTTGCGATTGCCTTCGCCAATCTGCGCGCCGCCGTGGACGACGGGCGTCCCTACGCCGACGAACTCGCCGCGCTGACGCAGCTCTCGCCTGGCACCGGCGATTTCGGCAGTCTCCTCGACTACGAGGATACCGGCATTCCGACCATGCGCGCACTCACCGCGTCATTCGAAGGGGCCCGTGAGGACGCGCTATCCACGCAGCAGTCGAGCGGCGATGCCTCCATCATCGACCGCCTGTTGGGGAGTGCGGAGTCGCTGGTCAAGATCAGGCGCATCGACGAAGCAGCTGAAGGCGATCAGCCGGACGCCGTGCTGGCGCGCGCGGGCGCGAAGCTCGAGCAAGGCGATCTGGGCGCG
>NZ_LPWD01000004.1 GCF_001723295.1 Methyloceanibacter marginalis | reverse complement strand
CCTTGTCCACGGCCGCCACATGATCGGGATGGGGCATTTGCAGCCAGCCGTCATAGGCTTCGATCTTGCCCGAGATCAGCCGCGTCTCGCCGACCGGGAGGAGCCGCTTCAGATAGTTGGGGTCGGCCTTGAAATAGACGAGCTCGAGCGCGCCAGTGTCGTCCTCCACAAGGATGCGATAGGGCGCACGCGCCCCCCGCCGCCCGCCGCCGGGCCGGTGCTCGGCCACGCGCACCTCGAGCGTGGCGAGCTCCCCCATCTGGGCTTCGCTGATCGAAGGAATTCGCGCGCGGTCGACGAGGCCCACGGGAAGGTGCCACAGAAGGTCGATGGCCCGCGCATGGGCCCCTTGCTGCCGCGGGGCGACCAGCTTGTCGAGCAGCCCCTCGATTCGCGGGCGACGCCCTTCAGGGCGCGGACGGAAGCGAACAGGGGAGCGAGTCGGGGCGGTCGCATGAGCCCTAGTCTAGCGCGTTCAAGGCCGCGCCCTTGACATCGTCAGGGCCGCTCGGTCTAACCCTCGGGCTAAGATTGGAAGCTTGGATCATGTCGAGTGATCTTGGAATGCGCCGCCGCAGGGCGGTATGGCGGGCGACTCATCGAGGCTCTAAGGAGATGGACTATCTGCTTGGGCGCTTCGCCGAGCAAGCCATCGACAGCATGAATGGCGACGATATCGCCGTGCTCGAGCGCCTGATCGAGATGCCGGACCCGCAAATCGAGTTGTCGGTTTACGAGGGCTACTCGCTTGGCGAGCGCGATCTCGACGCGCTGATCGCGCGCGTCCGGCAGTTCCACGGCTTGCCCAAAGCCGGCTAAAAGCACAAGGGCCCATGAGTTCCGCGTCTAAGCTTCCCGCTCTGCAAGTGGATCGTCTGCTGAAGGACAAGCGCGCCATCGCCGGCGGCGTGCCCGAAGGCTTCGATGCGCTGCTCTTGGGCGCGTTGGCCCGGCATGCGCACGCGCCGATCCTGCATGTGGCCCGCGACGGCAACCGCCTCGCTACGCTTCAAGAGGCGATCGCCTTCTTTGCCCCCGATGTGCGGGTGCTGTGCTTTCCGGCCTGGGACAGCGTGCCGTATGACCGGGTGGCGCCGAACGCGGAGATTATCGCCGACCGCATCGAGACGCTCGCCGCCTTGACGGCGCGGGCCCCGGACGACGAAGCGCCGCTGGTCGTGCTGACTTCGGTAAACGCCGTGGTCCAGCGCGTGCCGCCACGGAGCTTCATCGCCGGCGCGATCTCAAGCTTCAGTCCGGCAATGTCAACATGCAGGCGCTCGAGCGCCTTGAGCGTCCGGCTATGCGCGCGCCGGCACGGTCACCGACCCTGGCCAATACGCGGTGCGCGGCGGCATTCTCGATCTTTACCGCCGGGCGGGCAACCGGTACGCCTCGACTTCTTCGGCGATCAGCTCGAATCCCTCCGCGCCTTCGATCCGGAGACCCAGCGCACGGAAGCGCGGCTCGACGCCGTGCACTTCTTGCCCATGAGCGAAGTGGCGCTGACGCCCGAGGTGCGCAGCCAGTTCCGCCAGCGCTATGTGGAGCTGTTCGGCCCGGTGACGGGCGACGACCCGCTCTACGAGGCGATCTCGGCCGGGCACCAGCATCAAGGTATGGAGCATTGGCTGCCGCTGTTCCACGACGAGCTGGCCACGCTGTTCGATTACGTGCCGAACGCCGTGGTGACGCTCGATCCGCTCGTGGACGATGCCCGGCAGAGCCGCCTCGAGCAGGTTGCCGATCATTACGATGCGCGCTCCGCGGCGCTGGAGCGCAAAGCTTTCGGCGCGCCGCCTTATCATCCCGTGCCGGCGAACAGCATGTTCCTGGACGAGGCCGAATGGCAGCGTCTGCTCGGCGCGGCGCCGCACGTGGTCGCGCTCGATACGTTCGAGCGCCCGGAAGGCGAGGGGGTCCATGTCGTCTCGTTTGGCGGACGGCAAGGCCGCTCGTTTGCGCCGGAACGTCAGACGGAAGGCAGCAACGTCTTCGATGCCGTGGTGGCGCATGCCAAGAAGCTGATCGCCCAGAAGAAGATCGTGATCGTCGCGTGCTGGAGCATGGGCGCGCGCGAGCGCCTGGCGACGCTCCTGACCGAACATGGCTTGAGCGACACGGTGCGGGTCGAGACGTTCCCGGACGCCGTCGCCGCGCCAGCCGAAGCGACGACCGTGGCCGTGCTGCCGCTCGAGACCGGCTTCGAAGCGCCGGGCATCGCGGTGATCGGCGAGCAGGACATCTTAGGTGACCGCCTCGTCCGCAAAGCGCGCGTGAAGAAGGGCAGCGACGCGCTGACCGAGGCCGCGAGCCTCGCGGTCGGCGATCTGGTGGTTCACGCGGATCATGGCATCGGCCGTTTCGTGGGACTGACCACCATCGAAGCGGCGGGCGAGCCGCACGATTGCTTGGAGCTGCACTACCAAGGCGGCGACAAGCTCTATCTGCCGGTCGAGAATATCGAACTCTTGAGCCGCTACGGCTCCGATGAATCCGGTGTGATCCTGGACAAGCTCGGCGGCGTGGCGTGGCAATCTCGCAAGGCCAAGCTCAAGCAGCGCATCCGCGACATGGCCGAGAAGCTGATCAAGGTGGCCGCCATGCGCGAGCTCCGCACCGCGCCGATCCTCAATCCGCCGGAAGGCACCTATGACGAATTCGCGGCGCGCTTTCCTTACGAGGAGACCGAGGACCAGGTCACATCCATCGACGCGGTGCTCGAGGATCTGGCGAGCGGCCGGCCCATGGACCGGCTCATCTGCGGCGACGTGGGCTTCGGCAAGACCGAGGTCGCCTTGCGTGCGAGCCTCATCGCCGTGCTTGCCGGCAAGCAGGTGGCCGTGGTGGTGCCCACCACGCTGCTGGCGCGACAGCACTTCCACACCTTCACGGAGCGGTTCCGGGGCTTCCCCGTGAAGATCGCGCAAGCCTCGCGCCTCGTCAGCGGCAAGGACCTTTCCGCAGTGAAGACGGGGCTGAAGGACGGCGCGATCGACATTGTCATCGGCACCCATGCGCTGCTCGGCAAGGCCATCGGCTTCGCCGATCTCGGACTTCTCATCGTGGATGAGGAGCAGCATTTCGGCGTGAAGCACAAGGAGCGGCTGAAGCAGCTCCGCGAGGACGTGCATGTGCTGACGCTCACCGCCACGCCGATCCCGCGCACGCTGCAATTGGCGCTGTCCGGCGTGCGCGAGATGTCGCTGATCGCCACGCCGCCGGTCGACCGCCTGGCGGTGCGGACCTACGTGTCGCCGTTCGATCCCATGACCTTGCGCGAGGCGCTGCTGCGCGAGCGCTTCCGCGGCGGCCAGACATTCTTTGTGGTGCCGCGCATCTCCGATCTCGACGAGGCGGCTGCGTTTCTGCAAGAGCACGCGCCGGAGCTGAAGGTCGCCCGCGCCCACGGACAGATGCCGTCGAGCGAACTCGATCAGGTCATGAACGCGTTCTACGACCGGCAATACGACGTGCTGCTGTCGACCACGATCGTCGAGAGCGGGCTCGACATTCCCTCGGCGAACACGCTCATCGTCTATCGCGCCGACCGCTTCGGCCTGGCGCAGCTCTACCAGTTGCGGGGCCGGGTCGGCCGCTCGAAGATCCGCGCCTATGCTTATTTCACCATTCCGGCGGATGCGCGTATCACGCCCGCCGCCGAGAAGCGGCTCAAAGTGCTTCAGTCTCTCGATACGCTCGGCGCCGGCTTCATCCTGGCCAGCCACGACCTCGACATCAGAGGCGCCGGCAATCTCTTGGGCGAGGAGCAGTCCGGGCATATCCGCGAAGTGGGCTTCGAGCTTTACCAGTCCATGCTGGAGGAGGCGGTGGCGGCCTTGAGGGGCGGAGAGGACGTGATCGAGGATCAATGGAGCCCGCGCATCAATCTCGGCACTTCGGTCCTCATCCCCGAGGACTACGTACCCGATTTACAAGTGCGGCTCGGGCTCTATCGCCGCCTGTCGGGGGTGGAGACCGCCGAGGCCATCGAGGCGTTCGCCGCCGAGCTCATCGACCGCTTCGGCGCCTTGCCTGAGGAGGTGCGGCATCTGCTCGACGTGGTCGAGATCAAGGCGCTCTGCCGTCTGGCGGGCATCGAGCAGATCGACGCGGGCCCGAAAGGCGCGGTCATCGCTTTCCGCAACAACGCCTTCGCCAATCCGGAAGGGCTCATCCGCTTCATCAGCAACGCGGGCAAGCAGGTGAAGCTCCAGCCCGACCACAAGCTCATCTTCTACGCCAACTGGCCGAACGCCGAAGACAGGCTTGCCGGCGCGCGCGATGTTCTGAAGCGGCTCGCCAAGATCGCGGGCGCCGTGAAGGAAGCCGCTTAGTACAAAAACGTCATCCTGAGGTGGCGCCGAAGGCGGCCCTCGAAGGATATCTGCACGAGTCATCCTTCGAGGCTCGCTGCGCTCGCACC
>NZ_LPWD01000003.1 GCF_001723295.1 Methyloceanibacter marginalis | reverse complement strand
GGACGGCCGCGCCGGCGCGAGCCCGCTCGGGCACTTCTTCGAGCGCATCCTCGGAACCGACCGATTCGACGCTGTCCTCGCCGCCATCCTTGGCGGAAGCCTTGTCGCCGTTTTCACCGTTGTCTTCGTCTTCGTCGTCCTCGTCCTCATCGTCACCGTCGGACTTGGCTGCCGTCGCGCGGCTCTCTTCCGCGTCGTCCTCGTCTTCGTTGTCACCGTCGGAGGATGACTCGGCTGCCTTGCGTTCTTCTTCGTCCTCGTCGTCGCGAGGCTCGGCAGGTTCGGAGACTTCGTGGACGAGGTCGGCGGCCTCGAGAGCGACGTCCGGGGAATCGTCGTCATCCTCGTCCCGCGGCGTCGTATCGATTTCGTCCTCTTCGTCGAACTCGAACTTCGCGATGGGCAGGGCTTCGACACCGGACTCGGGTTCGGGCGCCTCCGCCTCTCTGTCTTTTTGCTGGGCCTCTCGCCGGGGCTCGCCACGGCCGCGGCCACGGCCACGGCGGGGACGCCGCCGGCGTCCGCCGCCCGATGCCGCCTCGTCGTCTTCGGCAGCTTCCTCGGCCGAGGCCCGGCTGTGCTCCGCAGCCTCTTCCTCGAGCAGCGCTTGCCGGTCTGCGACCGGGATCTGGTAATAATCGGGGTGGATTTCAGTAAAAGCTAAGAAGCCGTGCCGGTTTCCGCCGTAATCGACAAATGCCGCCTGAAGCGACGGTTCGACCCGGGTGACTTTGGCGAGGTAGATATTGCCTCTGAGCTGCTTCTTATTCGCGGACTCGTAATCAAATTCCTCGACACGATTTCCTTTGACGACGACAACCCGGGTCTCCTCCGGATGCGCCGCATCGATCAGCATTTTGCTTGCCATTTTGTGTTTTCTCCGGCGCGCGGGCCGGGGCGGGCGGCGGCAAAAGCCGTCGCGCCGGGCGTGAGCCTGGGGCCTGCGCGCGCCAATGACTATTGGACCATGAGTCTGTGCGACGACCCGTTTCGGGCCCGTATTCCGGGTCCTTGGGCTCGGCCATCTGCGGCCGCCAAGCCACAGGCATCAGAAAAGCCCGGAGATTTCCGTGGCTTGGCTGATAGCCCTGACTCTGCATCGCGATTTCCTAAACTGCCGCGAATGAAAGCCGCGGCCTATCGTCTACCTGGGCGGCCGTCATACGGGGCCGCCGCCTTCCTGCGTCCGGGCCGAAATTCCAAGGGCCCGACGCGCCAAAACAAGATTCCGCCCGTCTCGCCGTTTGGCGTCCAAGGGCCGGAGACTCAGAGAGATTTTGAGTCTGTCCCTTATTACGGGTTTGCCGGGAGATTTGGCAAGTGCTCAGGGTGCCGCCGCCAAAGGGTCACAACGGTCGCTTAACCAAGCGTGGTTAACAATGGCTCCAGACCAGGCCCGATTTGGCGCATCGTTACGCTAAGAAACCTCCTGGTAACGCGCCTGCGAAGAAGAAGACTTTGCGTTGTAGTTGAAGCGAGTAGGGGACGATGCGAGTTCTGCGTGCCTTGGTTGCCGCCGCGCCATATTGGTGTGCGGTCCTCGCGCTCGTTGCGCCCGCGCTTTTTGCCGCGCCCGCGCAAGCGGACCCGAAGGCACGGTCGCCAAGGACGCCCGTCTTGCCGGCGACCGCGAGCGCACCCGCTTCATCGCTGACCTTTCCAAGAAAGTGGACGTGCACGTCTTCGCGCTCGGCAATCCCTACCGGGTCATCGTCGACGCGGCCGATGTCAATTTCCAGATGCCGCAAGGCATCGGCAAGGAGCAGCGCGGACTCGTCTCCGCCTTTCGCTACGGCCTGTTCGGCCCCGGCAAATCGCGCATCGTGCTCGACGTGAGCGGTCCCTTTCTGATCGACCGCTCCTTCGTGCTCGAGCCGCGCGACGATCAGCCGGCGCGCCTTGTCATCGACCTCGTGCCCACCGACGAGAAGACCTTCCTCGCCAAGTTGCAGGAGGAGAAGAAGCTGCGCGCGGAGAACACGCCGCAGCCGCTGCCCGAGGCCCCGGCACATCCCGTGGACGCGAAACCGATCGTGGTGCTCGATCCCGGTCATGGTGGCGTGGATCCCGGTGCGAGCAGCGCCAACGGCGTGAACGAGAAGGTTGTGGTTCTCGAATTCTCCAAGCGGCTGAAGGAAAAGCTTCTCGCCACGGGGCGATACGAGGTGTTCATGACCCGTGACGACGACACCTTCCTGCCGCTCAAGGAGCGCGTCGCCTTCGCCCAGAAGAAGGGGGCCGGGCTGTTCCTCTCGATCCACGCCGATTACTTCCCGACCAAGATCGACGACGCCCGCGGCGCCACCGTCTATACGTTGTCGGAGCAGGCGAGTGACTCCGAAGCGCGCGCGCTCGCCGCCAAGGAAAACTTCTCCGACGCCATCGCCGGCGTGGAACTGCCGGAGGATTCCGACGAGGTGGTGACCAACATCCTCATCGATCTCGCCCAGCGCGAGACCAAGAACCGCTCGGTGGTGTTCGCCCGGTCGATCGTGGGCGAGCTTGCCGCCAAGGGGACGCTGCACACCAAGCGCCTCCGCTCGGCCGGCTTCCGCGTGTTGAAGGCGCCAGACGTGCCCTCGGTGCTGCTCGAGCTCGGCTTCCTGTCGAATCCCGACGACGAGAAGCAGCTGACCTCCGAGGCCTGGCGGGACCGCATGGCCGATTCGGTGACGGCCGCCATCGACGGCTACTTCACCAGGCGCATCGCCCGCGTTCCCTTCTGATTTTAACTATAGCGGGACCTGGCCCCCCAAGAAGTCCTAGATTCCGGACGACTCTTGCGTTTTGTTGCCATATTCTTGGTTAGGGTGAGTTCGGGTGCCCCGCGAGGCTGACAGGCGGGGTCGGGACGGTAGAAAACCATGGATATTACGACACCGGTCAAGCGCCGGAGCAACGGCGGCGCCGCAAACGCGGCGGCTTCTTCCTGCGCTTTCTCGGCTTCATGTTTGCCGCCAGCATGATTCTCGTCATCGCCGTGGCGGGCGCGGCCGCCTTTGTGCTGTGGAAGGTTTCGCAGGAACTCCCCGACTACGAGGTGCTCGCCAAGTACGAGCCTCCGGTGATGACGCGCATCCACGCCAATGACGGCCGGCTCATCGCCGAGTATGCGCGGCAGCGGCGCATTTACGTGCCGATCACCGCTGTCCCCAAGCGCGTCACCGAGGCCTTCATCTCGGCCGAGGACAAGAATTTCTATCAGCACGGCGGCCTGGACATTCAAGGCATCCTTCGCGCCGTGGTGACCAATATGAGCGCGGTGCAATCCGGCGGCCGCATGGTCGGCGCCTCGACGATTACCCAGCAGGTGGCCAAGAACTTCCTGCTCACGAACGATCAGAATATCGAGCGGAAGTTGAAGGAAGCGATCCTCGCCATCCGCATCGAGCGCGCCTTCACCAAGGAGCAGATTCTCGAGCTTTATCTGAACGAGATCTATCTCGGTGCGGGCGCTATGGCGTGGCCGCCGCGGCGCAGACCTATTGGAACAAGGCGCTGAACGAACTGACCTTGGCGGAGGCAGCCTATCTGGCCACCCTGCCGAGCGCCGAGCAACTACGATGCCTTCAAGCACACCGAGCGCGCCATCGCGCGGCGCAACTGGGTGATCGACCGTATCGTCGAGAACGGCTTCGCCACACATGACGAGGGCGAGGAAGCCAAGGCTCAGCCGCTTGGCGTGCTGGCGCGGACCTACGGTCCCAAGATCCATGCCTCGGAATATTTCGCCGAGGAAGTGCGCCGCAAGATCATCGACGATTTCGGCGAGGATAAGCTCTATGGGGGCGGGCTGTCGGTCCGCACCACGCTCGATCCTCGGATGCAGGCGATCGCCCGCAAAGCGCTGGTCAAGGGTCTGACCGACTATGACCGGACCCATGCCGGCTGGCGCGGCGTAGAGAAGACCATCGACCCCGCCGGCGATTGGGGCAAGACGCTTGCCGGCGTTCCGGTGTGGAGCGACATCGAGCCGTGGAAGCTCGCCGTCGTGCTCGAAGTTTCGAACGACCAGGCCAAGGTCGGCATCCGTCCGGGCCGCGACAAGGAAGGCAAGTTGGTCGCCGAGCGCGAAACCGGCATCATTCCCGCCGCGGAAGTGAAATGGACCCGCAAGACCGTCACGCAGGCCCTCAAGCCCGGTGACGTGGTCTATGTCGCTCCCCTCGAACCGAAGACCGACAAGGACGGCAATCCCGCGCCCGAAGAGACCGTCGCCGGGAAGTGGTCGCTCCAGCAGGTCCCGAAGGTCAGCGGCGCCATCACGGCGATGGACCCGCATACGGGCCGCGTGCTCGCCATTATCGGCGGCTTCAGCTTCCATCAGAGCCAGTTCGACCGCGCCACGCAGGCGTTGCGCCAGCCCGGCTCCTCTTTCAAGCCCATCATCTATCTGACGGCGATCGACAATGGCTACACGCCGTCCAGCATCATCGTCGATGGACAGATTTGCGTTAGCCAGGGCCGCGGCATGCCGCCTTGGTGTCCGAAGAACTATTCAGGCGGCGGCGCCGGACCTTCGACGCTGCGCTACGGCATCGAGAAGTCGCGCAACCTGATGACGGTCCGTCTGTCGCGCGATATCGGCATGCCCGTCATCGCCGAATATGCCCGGCGCTTCGGTGTCTACGACAACTTGATGCCTGCACTGTCCATGTCGCTCGGCGCTGGCGAGACCACGCTGCTGCGCATGGTCAACGCCTATGGGATGATCGCCAATGGCGGTAAGAAGGTCGAGGCCACCTTCATCGACCGCATTCAGGACCGCTATGGCCGCACCGTGTGGCGGCATGACAAGCGCGATTGCAGCGGATGCGACGCGCGCGAATGGGATCGCCAGGCCGAGCCGGAACTCGTCGATGTCCGCGAGCAGGTGGTCGACCCGATCTCCGCATTCCAGATGGTCGGCATCATGGAAGGCGTCGTGCAGCACGGCACCGCACGCCGCTTGACGGCGCTGAATCGCCCCTTGGCCGGCAAGACCGGCACCACCAACGACTACAAGGATGCCTGGTTCATCGGCTACACGCCCGATCTCGTCGTCGGCGCGTATGTCGGGTACGACCAGCCGAAGCCGATGGGCCGCAGCGCCACGGGCGGCGGTCTGGCCGCGCCGATCGTGAAGGATTTCCTCGAGGAGGCGCTAAAAGACGTGCCGCCGGTGCCGTTCCGGGCGCCGCCCGGCGCCATGCTGGTCCGTGTCAACCACAAGACTGGTTTGCCCGCCCGCAGGGGAGACAGCGGCGTGATTATGGAAGCCTTCAAGCCGGGGCACGTCCCGGACGGCGCCGTCATCGTCGAAGGCGAAGCGCCGGAAGGCGGCGAGCAGCAGGGCGAGGCCTTTCCGGAGTATCCTGACAACGCCCAGGCAGGCGGTCCGCCGCAAGGGTTTCCGCCGCCGCAGCAATACCGGGCACCGCCGCCGGGCCAGTCAGGCTTCCAGGGGCCGCCCAGCAACGACCGGGCTTTGACATCGGGCACCGGCGGCCTCTACTAGACCTTCATTTCAATAGGACGTCTCGGGCGCCGCCGTGCCCGGGGCCATGCGTATTGACGAGCCAACACGTCAAGAACACTCAAGAACACTGAGGAAGAAAATGCGTGCCGAAACCGAGACGCTCGTGAACGAGATCAAGGAGTCCCTGTCTTTGCTACGGAGGCATCTTTGACCCCGATCAAGCGAAGGCGCGCCTGACGGAACTCGACCGCGAGGCGGAGGCGCCGGACTTTTGGAACGACTCTCAGCGCGCGCAAGGCCTCATGCGCGAACGCCAGCATCTCGAAACCGCGCTCAACGCCTTCGACCGCATCGCCCGCGAACTCGACGATAATCGCACGCTCGCCGCGCTCGGCGAGGAAGAGGGCGACGAGAGCATTATCGCTGAGGCGGACGAGGCGTTGCGCAAGCTGCGGGCGGAGGCGCACACCCGTGAAGTTGAGGCGCTGTTGTCGGGCGAAGCGGACGCCAACGACGCTTATGTGGAGATCCACGCCGGCGCCGGCGGCACCGAAAGCCAAGACTGGGCGCAAATGCTGGAGCGCATGTATATGCGCTGGGCGGAAGGCCGCGGCTACAAGGTGGAGCTGATCGGCGAGAACTACGGCGAGGAAGCCGGCATCAAATCGGCCACGGTCCTGGTCAAGGGCCTGAACGCCTATGGCTGGCTCAAGACCGAGTCTGGCGTGCACCGCCTCGTGCGTATATCGCCGTTCGATTCGAACGCCCGCCGCCACACCAGCTTCGCCTCGGTGTGGATCTATCCGGCGATCGACGACACCATCGAGATCGAGATCGACGAAAAAGACGTCCGCATCGACACATACCGGGCTTCGGGCGCGGGCGGCCAGCACGTCAACACCACCGACAGCGCCGTGCGCATGACTCACGAGCCCACCGGCATCGTCGTGCAGTGCCAGAACGAACGGTCGCAACACAAGAACCGGGCCACGGCCTGGGCCATGCTGCGCGCGCGACTTTACGAGCCGGAGCTCAAGCGCCGGGAGGAGGAGGCGCTCGCCACGGCGGCCTCAAAGTCCGAGATCGGCTGGGGTCACCAGATCCGGTCCTATGTTCTTCAGCCCTATCAGTTGGTGAAGGACCTGAGGACGGGCGTCGAAAGCACGAATCCGCCGGCCGTGCTCGACGGCGACATCGACGCGTTCATCGAGGCGGCGCTTGCCGAACGCATCAGCGCCGACGCCAAGACCTAACCCTAGCGTCAATGCAAGCGCGCGATCGGCGAAGAGCTCGTCGGCTATTCGGCGGCGTGGCTCGAGAAGGGATTCTCCGATCCCGCGCTCTTCTCCGAACGTGGGCTAACGGACTTCACATCGGCCATCGGATCATCCGAACGGCGCGACTTCCCCTCGAAATACGCACCCTGCTCGATGGCGAGGCTCTGATGGAAGATGTCGCCTTCCACATGGGACTGCGCCTGGAGCGTCACACGCAGGCCCCGGATCGAGCCCATGACCTTGCCGCGCACCACAACGTCTTCCGCGATGACAGAGCCGTTGATCTGGGACTTGTCGCCGAGCAGCAGCGAGCCGCAATGGATGTCGCCCTGAATTTCGCCGTCGACCTGAATCTCGCCCTTGGAGGCCACGTTGCCCGTGATCGTCAAGTCCTCGCCGATGATGGAGGGAACCATCTTGCTGGCGCTGGAACTGGAACTTGGGCTTGGGCCCTTGGCGTAGGTGGCCGGCCGCTCGGTGAACGGCGATGACTTCGACTCCGAGCCGCTGTTCGAACGCTCGCCACCCAATTTGGTGACAGTCTCGCCTGGCTCAGGCTTCTTCGTGAACATAACTGGGTACCTCCCCATCCAATACGAGTGACGCAGCGCGAAACGCAACTCGGCACCAGGTCCCGCGACAGGAGACAGTAAAGCTGTCCAAGTGAAATGTCGCGGCGCTTCTCGCCCGAGAGCTAATACCCAGCACCCAACTCCTGGTCGTGACAATATCGTCTCGGTTTAGCCTTGTCATGGGGGTTCTCTGGCCCGGCTCGGGGCCGCTCCGCAGGGGCCCCTGCGCACCGGCTTACGCCCTGAATCGCCTTGGTTTAGCCGATTTTGATGCCTCTTATGGCACAAGACCTTAGCCTCGCTTTGCGCGCCGTGGTAACGAGGCCCAAGGCGGGATGTTCGAGGGTGCGCCTTGGGGGGTGCCGGTACAGACCATGAGCGGATCGGGTTCGCGACGCTAAGATCGAGCGGCGGGGGCCGTGCTGCTGTCTGGCTTGTCGCTGGGTTCTCTTTCGAGGGGCACGCATCGGTGGTTGGCCAAACTGTTGGGACCTGTGACTGAATGGACGAACCGCTCGCAGGAGCCTTGGCCAAGCTGACCGCGGAGGGTGGCAAAGCCATCCGCGCCTTGCCCGTCCGTGGCCGCCAACTGGTGAAGAGCGTTCCGCAACCGGTTCAGCTTCAGCTCGCCAGACTCTCCAACCGCAGCGCCCATGTCTGCCGCGAAGTCTTCGCCGGCATTCTCGTCGTCGGCCTCATCGCCATCGTTCTCGGCTATGGACGCTTGGCGCGCGGCCCCATTTCCCTTCCGGGGTTGGTTCCGCCGATCGAGGGTGCGATCAACGAACAGCTCTCGGGCCTTCATGTGAAGATCGACGACGCCGTG
>NZ_LPWD01000002.1 GCF_001723295.1 Methyloceanibacter marginalis | reverse complement strand
GGCGCTGTCCGGCCTCACGCATTTCCGCGAGGAGACCATGCTCGCCCTGCTCGTGATCCTCGGCGCGGGCCTCTATTTCGCGCTGGTCTATTTGGTGCTCGGGCGGCGCTGGTTCTCCGGGCTCCTGAAGGAGGTCTCCACGGCCGCGGAGTCGACGGCGCCCGTCAATCTCGAGCAGTCCGATCCGACCGACGATTCCGAGGCCCTGCCGGACTCCGAGCCACCGCCGAAAGGCTAAGACTTCAGCAAGTCCACCAGCTCCACGTCGCCCTCGTCGATCGCGCGGCCTAAGAAGATTGCGCCGACCCGGGCAAAGCGCTCGGGCGAGTCCGTGGCGAAGAAGCGGATGGCGGGTCCGCCGCCTTCCCCGGCGGATGCAAGCCCGCCCTTCGTGAGCGCCTCGGAAACGGCAACGGCGGTCGTCTCCGCCGAATCCACCAGGGCCACGCCGCAGCCGATCGTCCTGCGGATGGCGTCGGCCAGGACGGGAAAATGCGTGCAGCCCAGCACCAGCGTGTCCGGCGCGTCCGGGCCTTGGAACAGCGGCTCGAGATAATGTGCGGCGGTGGCCAGGGTGGCCGGCGTATCCGCCCAGCCTTCCTCGGCCAGCGCCACGAACACCTGGCAAGGCTGCTGGATCACGTGCACCTCCGCCATGAGCTGCTTGATGGCCTGCGCATAGGCGCCGCCCTTGACCGTGCCCTCGGTGGCGAGCACCGCGATGCGCTTGTTCTTCGTCGCGCCGACGCCCGCCCTCGCACCCGGCTCGATCACCCCGATCACCGGCACCGGGTCCCAGAACTCTTGCAGCACCGCGAGCGCCACCGCCGACGCGGTATTGCAGGCGATTACCACCATCTTCACGCCTTCGCCGAGCAGAAGCCGCGTGGCTTGCAGGGCGTAGGCTTGCACGGTCTCGGCGCTCTTGGTGCCGTAGGGGAGGCGGGCGGTATCGCCGAGATAGACGAAGCGCTCCTGGGGCAGCCGCGCGGCCAGCGCCCGCAACACCGTCAAGCCGCCCATGCCGGAGTCGAACACCCCGATCGGCCGGCCGTCACCGGCCATCGGGGTTCCCCGCGAAGGCCTCGAAATAGCGCTCGATGAAGCGGCGATAGATGGCGGTGAGCTGCTCGAGATCGGCGATCTTGGCGTTCTCGTCCGCCTTGTGGATCGTCTCGGTGGTCAGCCCAAACTCGACCACCGGACAATAGTCCTTGATGAACCGCGCATCCGAGGTGCCGCCGTCGGTGTTGAGCGTCGGCGTCTTGCCGGTGATCTCGTTCACCGCTTCGCTGAGCAGCGCATCGAGCGCCCCGGGCTCGGTGATGAACACGTCGCCCGGCGGATCGAAGTCGAGCGTGAACTTGAGCTCGGTGCCGGCCAGCGTCTGGCTGATCTCCTCGTGCAGCAGAGTGTGCAAACCGTCCGGCCGTTGCCGGTCGTTGAAGCGGATATTGAACTTCGCCTCGGCGCTTGCCGGGATCACGTTCGTGGCCGGGTTGTCCACGTCGATGCTGGTCACCTCGAGGTTCGATGGTGAGAAATGCGCGCTGCCGTAGTCGAGCGGCGTGTCGTAGAGCTTCGCCAGCACCTCGATAATGCCTTTCACCGGATTCGCCGCGAGATGCGGATAAGCAACGTGACCCTGCTGGCCCGAGACTTTGAGCCGGCCGTTCAAGCTACCGCGCCGCCCGATCTTGATGACCTCTCCGAGCGCGGTGGCGTTCGAGGGTTCGCCCACGATGCAGTGATCGGGCTTCAGCCCATTCTGCTCCATCCATTTCAGCACCTTCTTGGTGCCGTTGATGGAAGGGCCTTCCTCGTCGCCGGTGATGAGCAGGCTGATCGTGCCCTCGATCTCGCGGTTCTTGGCCTTGGCATAGTCCATCGCGGCGGCCCGCGAAGCAGGCGATCGCGCCCTTGTCGGAGCGCCGCGCCCGTACAGCACGCCGTCGGTGATCTCCGCGGCAAACGGCGGATGGCTCCAAAGCTGATCGTCCCCCGGCGGCACCACGTCGGTATGTCCGGCGAAGCAGAGATGCGGCGGCCCGTCGCCCATCCGCGCCACGAGATTGTCGATCGTGGGTGTACCCTCCTCGGCGAAGGTCAGCCGGTCGCAGACAAAGCGCGCCTTCTTCAGCGGCTCGATCAGCACGTCGAGCGCGCCGGCGTCCTTCGGGGTGACGCTGGGGCAGCGGATCAGGCCTTGCGCGAGCGCGATCGCCTTCTCGCCGGGCGTGGACATGGATCGGTCCTCGGTTCAAATGTGGCCGAGCGCCACCGTGCTAGCTAATAGCCGCCAGCGGGTCGCCGCCAAAGTGATTTTGCCCCGGCGTGCCCTTGAGAATTCCGAGGTCGATGAGGAACCACAGGCCGACGCCGAGATTGATAAGGGTGCAGAGCCAGCCGATCGCGTTCGGCTCCTGCGGCGTACCCGTGAGGCCCCAGGTCACCAGCAGATTTGCGAGCAGGGAGGCACCAGACCGTAAAGCGCGGTCTTTCCGGGCTTGTCGCGGTCCTGGAAGCGTTTCGCGCACAACGCGTAAGTCGGGTAGAACAGGGCGAGCGCCAGGATCGTGAGCAAAAAGCCGCCGAAAAAGCCCGTGCCGAAAATCACTTCGATGATCAAGCTGATGACGAGGCTAATGACCGCCAGAATAACGGCGCCGGCCCACCACTTGGCCCGGTTGATGCGGCCGTCGAACGACGTGAAAATATATTGCAGATCCATTGTTCCCCCCTGGGCCCGCCCTCCGACTCAGGTCTGAGGTTGTAAGGCCGATCGGCAGCCTTGCGAAGGGGGATATGTTCTCAATGCCGTGAGCCTCTGGCTAAGCCAGGCCGGCGTCCGCCTCTTTCCGCCCGGAGGGATCGGGACCGTAACTATTCGGTCCTTGCATCCCTTTCAGAAAGCCCAGTTCGACCAGAAACCAGAGAAAAATCAGGCTGATGACGATATCGCACCCTTGGGCCAGAGGGCTTGGGGCGAGGGAATCGAACACCCCGAACGTGTAAAGCAAATTCACCCCGTAGACGGGAACGAGCCCGATCAAGGCAAGCGAACCCGGCTTGCCCCGGTCCTGAAAGCGCTTGGCCATGACCGCGTATGACGGGTAGGCAAGCGCGAAGGCAACTGCCGCGCTGAAGGCGATCGCCGCTTGCGAGAGACCGACGAGCGCAATGATCGCGTAGGTCGCCGCCAGACTGATCACCGCCAAGATGAACGTGCCGAGTCAGAACCGTCCCCTGCCGATCCGGCCCTCAAGCGAGAAGAAAAGCTGCGCAAGATCGGTGTTCATGGCTTAGCAGGCACTCCGTTTGGTTCATGGTCCAGTATCTTTGGGTCCAAACCCAGAAGGCCGAGATGGGCGATCTTGGTTGCGAGATCGTAGGCGTCTTTGCTGCGGCGTCGGCTGCGCGTGAAGGCGATGCTGCCGTCCGCCTTAAGCCGCGCGCAGATGATGGTTTCGGGATCCGTCACCTCCCAGGCATCGGCCCATTTGGTTCCGGTGAATGCGGCCTTCAGGCGTTCGAAGCGCGCGGCAATGTCGGCCTTCTGCCTCTTGAGCCATGACGTCTGCCAAAAGCCCGGAAAGGGAAGGACCGGCGGAAACAGAATGATCAGCTTGTCCGTGAAGCCGCCCTCGATGATGCGTTTGAGCTCCCAGCCGACCCAATGGGTCGTACCCGCATACATCACGATGACGCTCGACCTCTCCATCCAATTCGTGACCGCCGCCTGCCATTCGTCGTCGGAGAGCTTCACCCGCGCCGCGCCGATCTGGGGCACGGCCTCTTTTGGCGAGCCGACCGCGATAAAGGGGCCAAATCCCATGAAATGGTTGGCGAGCCGCGTCTCCACGGAGAAGTCGATCAGTTGCGCCAGCCCTTCATGGCTGATACCGGCCGCCGCATTGACCTTGGGATCGTCGCTGAACGAGCGCAAAAAAAGGATCGGCGCCCGCTTGTCCTTGCCGAGCAGCGAGTCGGCGGAGATCTGCAAATATTGTTTGGCGCGGAACAGCGCGATGAACACCGCGGCGCCGATGATCACGGCGATCAGCGCGTTGAGCGCGAAGTTCAACGGCGGCAGCCAAAACTGGCCGACGAGGACCCCGATGGCCGCTGCGAGAAAGAGCAGCCCGCGGGTCCGGTTGATCGGTTTGCCTGCGAGGCGCGGCGGCGTCTGCTTGCGCCGTTCCCGCTCCACCGCATCGAGATAGGTCATTGGCGTCGTGCCGGGCGTCGGCCGCGCACGAATAAACGCAAGCAGGCCCCAGAGCCCGAGCGCGGAGGCGATGGCCGCCCCGACGTAGAACTCGGCCAGCGCTATGCGGGGTATTGCGATTTGCTCGAGTCTCGCCGCGGCGGCATCGGATTCGGCCTTCTCCTGGTCGACCTTCTCCCGCAGTTCCGAAACGATTCGCTCTTTCACCGCTGGCGTCTGCATGCTGAACAAGGGGTCGAATTGGAGGTTCAGGAGCTTGAACAGGCTCGGCGCGGGCAAGAACCGCGTCACCCTCGCTTGGTGCATCATGCGCTCGGCCTGCATGCCGAAGACGAGGCCCGAAGCGAGGAAGGCGATAACCGCGACGGGCAGCAGAATCAGATGGCGCCGCAAGGGGCCCGGGCGGAGTTTTCCCGCGGCTCTATAGGTCAAGATGCCGACCGCGATCGCCGCGGCGAGCGCCACCAGAGCGAGGTTGATCGTGGATTGAGAGAAGCTTGAGCCGAACCGCCGCTCAAACTCCGTGGCGTGATCGCGCAAGTCGTAGAGACCGGCGAAGACCGCCACGGCGACGATTGTCAGAAAGACGAGAACGAATTCCGCGAACCGGAAGAAGCGAAGCTTGGCCACCGCAGGGCCAATATCAAGACCGGGCTCTATGGTTTGTGCGTCCAAGAGTGACTCGCAATCTTGGCCCGATCTGCTCCTGCCTGGAGCAACAATAGCCGGTCTCTCAGGCTCGGAGAAGCTCGTTGATCGACGTCTTGGACCGGGTCTGCTCGTCCACGGTTTTCACGATCACCGCGCAGTAGAGCGAGGGTCCGGGCGAGCCGTCCGGCAGGGACTTGCCGGGCATGGAGCCGGACACCACCACGGAGAAGGGCGGAACGCGGCCCTGATGCACGAAGCCCGTGGCCCGGTCGATGATCTTGGTGGACTGGCCGATATAGACGCCCATGGACAGCACCGCGCCTTCGCCGACGATCACGCCTTCGGCGACCTCGGCGCGGGCGCCGATGAAGCAATTGTCCTCGATGATGACCGGGTTCGCCTGGAGCGGCTCGAGCACGCCGCCGATGCCGGCGCCGCCCGACAAATGCACATTCTTGCCAATCTGGGCGCAGGAGCCGACCGTGGCCCAGGTGTCGATCATGGTGCCTGAATCCACCCGCGCGCCGAGATTGACGAAGGACGGCATCAGCACCACGCCCGGCGCGATATAGGCCGAGTGCCGCACCACGCAGCCCGGCACGGCGCGGAAGCCCGCCTCCTTGAAGTCCTTGGCCTTCCACTTCTCGAATTTGACCGGAACCTTGTCCCACCAGGACGAGCCGTCCGGCCCGCCGTCGATTCTGTGCGGATCGTTGAGTCGGAACGACAGCAGGATCGCCTTCTTCACCCATTGGTGCACGACCCACTCGCCGTCGATCTTCTCGGCCACACGCAACTCGCCCTTGTCGAGCAGGTTCAAGACTTCTTCGACGCCGTCGCGGACGACGCCCTTGGTGTCCGGCTTGATTTCCGAGGCGTGCTCGAACGCGCCGTCGATGAAGCTCTTGAGGTGGTCGTAGGACATGGGACTCCCGTCAGGTCAGGCAGAACTGCGCTGGGCGGACGGTCGGCCCTGAGGCCTCGCTCTCCTCCGCAAGCGCGGCTCCGATGGCGGTGAGGAAAGGCGCGAGCGCCTCGGTACTATGGTGGATATGGTCCGGCAGCGCGGTCCAGTCTTCGTTGCTCAGGTGCTCCGGGCGCCGGTGGCGCGGCAGTCGATCCAGACCGTGGTCATGCCGACGGCGTGGGCGGTTTCCAGATTGTGCGGCAGATCGTCGAACATGGCGGCTTGTGCCGCGGCGATACCGTGCGCGGCGATGAAGCGGTCGAAGGCTTCGCGCGCAGGCTTCGGATTGATGTATTCGAGTGCGTGGATGTCGAAAATATCCTCGAAGCGATCGAGCACGCCGAGCTTGCCGGCGACCGCTTCGGCGTGCCCACGCGAGCCGTTGGTGAACACGAACTTCCGCCCGGGCAGCGCGTCGATCGCCGCGCCAAGCTCCGGCGCGGGCGCCACGACCGCAAGGTCGATGTCATGCACATAGTCGAGAAACGCATGCGGCGAGACCCCGTGGAGCCGTACCAGCCCGGCAAGCGTTGTGCCGTGCTCCGCGTAATAGCGCTGGCGCAAGGCGTGTGCCTCGTCGAGCGAGAGGTCGAAGGCATCGGCGATGAACGCGCCCATGCGCTTGTCGATCTGCGAGAACAGATCGCAGTCCGCCGGATAGAGCGTGTTGTCGAGATCGAACACCCAAGTGTCGATGTGCCTGAAGTCGCGCGGGGGTTGCGCTTTGGTCATCGCGCCGCCCTCGTACGTTTCGGACGCCGCCGCTCGATCAGCGTGCCCGCGCCATGCTCGGTGAACAGCTCCAGCAGCACCGCGTGGGGCACCTTGCCGTTGATGATCACCACCGCCTCGACGCCTTCGGCGATCACGTCCATGCAGCTCTCGATCTTCGGGATCATGCCCGCCGTGATGGTGCCGTCCTCGATCAGACCTTGCGCCTCCGCCGTGGTCATGGAGCGGATCAGCTGGCCGTCCTTGTCGAGCACGCCGTCGACGTCGGTGAGCAGCAGCAGCCGTTTCGCTTTCATGGCGACGGCAAGGGCTGCTGCGAACGTATCGGCATTGATGTTCAGCGTCTCGCCCTCTGGCCCGACGCGATCGGCGCCACCACCGGGATCAGATCGGAATGGATGATGACGTCCACGATATGAGGCTCGACCAGCGCCGGCTCGCCGACGAAGCCGAGATCCATCACCTGCTCGATGTTGGAATGGGGTCGCGGACACGACGTTCGAGCCGCTTGGCCCGCATGAGATTGGCGTCCTTGCCGCAAATGCCGACCGCCTTGCCGCCCTGGTCGTTGATCGCCGACACGATCTCCTTGTTGACGGAGCCGGCCAGCACCATCTCGACCACGTCCACGGTCTCGCGATCGGTCACCCGCAAGCCGCCCTTGAACTCGGACTTGATGTTCAGCCGCTCCAAAAGCTTGCCGATCTGCGGGCCGCCTCCATGCACTACGACCGGGTTCACCCCGGCCTGCTTCAGAAGCACGATGTCCCGGGCGAAGTCGCGGGAAAGCTCCGGATCGCCCATGGCGTGGCCGCCATATTTCACAACGACCGTCTCGCGGTCGTAGCGC
>NZ_LPWD01000001.1 GCF_001723295.1 Methyloceanibacter marginalis | reverse complement strand
GCTCAAGACCTCGTCGCGGCCTATTACTGCGCGCTCGATCCGGCCACGCCGATCCGGGTGCGCGGCATGCTGCTCGCGGCGCTCGCTTACTTCATTTTGCCGACCGACTTCATCCCCGACATCCTGGGCGGCCTCGGCTTCGCCGACGACATGGCGTTGCTGAGCGCCGTGATCGGCCTAGTGTCATCGCACATCACGCCGACGCACCGCACTGCCGCCGCCCGCGCGCTCGACACGGAGTTCTCCAAGCAGACGTAAAGAGCGTCCGCCTATTCTTGCGGATGGATGATCACCTTGCCGGTGACCTTGCGGCCTTCGATCAGCGCCAGCGCCTTCGGCGTGTCTTCGAGCGGGAAGGTCTCGTGGATATGCGGCACGATCTTGCCGTCCTTGCACCACTCCAGGATCTGCGCCGTGTTGGCGCGATGCGTCTCGGGCTCGCGCTCGACGAAGGACGTCCAGAACACGCCGACGATCTCGCACCCCTTGAGCAGCACGAGGTTGAGCGGAATACGCGGAATCTCGCCCGAGGCAAACCCGAGCACGAGATAGCGTCCCTCCCACGCCATGGCGCGCAAGCTCGGCTCCGCCGCGTCGCCCCCGACGCAGTCGTAGAGCACGTTGACGCCGGTCGGGAGCGTGAGCTCCTTCAGTTTCTTTTTGAGATCGACATCCGAATAGTTGACGCCTTCGTCGGCGCCATGAGCCTTGGCGAGAGCAAGCTTGTCTTCCGACGAGGCCACCGCGATGACGCGCCCGCCCATCAGCTTGGCGATCTCGACCGCCGCGAGGCCCGCGCCGCCCCGCGCGCCGAGCACGGCCACGCTCTCGCCGGGCTTCAGATTCCCCCGGTCCTTGAACGCGTGCAGCGCCGTGCCATACGTGATGACGATACCCGCCGCCACGTCGTCGCTCACGCCGTCCGGGATCGGGATCGCATTCTTCGCCTTGGTGACGATCCGCTCGCGGCAGCCATTGCCGCCGATGAACGCCACCACGCGCTCACCCAAGGCGAACTCGGTCACGCCGTCGCCAAGCGCCTCGACGGTGCCCGCGACTTCGGCGCCGGGTGAAAACGGCAGCGGCGGCGAGATCTGATATTTGTCGCGCAATACGAGCGTGTCGAAGAAGTTCAGGCCGACCGCGTTGACCTTGAGGAGGATTTCGCCCGGCCCCGGGCTGGGAGCGTCGACCTCCTCCAGACGCAGGGCCTGAAGCCCGCCAAACTCATTGAACTGCACGACGCGCATAAACGGCTCCACGTATTTGGGAGCTGCATGACCAGAACGGCGGCAGCTCGGCTCGACAGATTGAAGAGCTTGGCTTTTTGACGCCGTCTCTCGGTTAGCGCAACCTTTCGAGCCGCCTTTTGCTGGTTCTTGGCTTTATGGCAGAGATAACTTGTGAAACCGCTACCTCCAAATCTGCGTGGGTATTTCGGCATCGGAGCCGAAGGCATCTCCAAGCCGGTGAATTTGGGCAATCTCCTGCGCTCCGCCCATGCCTTCGGCGCGAGCTTCGTCTTCACCCTCGGGGCCGACGAGGGCGCGCTTCAGGTACGCGCCGACACCTCCCGCGCCGACGGTCACGTCCCGGTCTATCACTGGCGGGGCCTGGATGAGATGCAATTGCCCAAGGGCTGTAGCCTGGTCGGCATCGAGATCCTCGATGGCGCCGCCGACTTGCCGAGTTTTCCACATCCCCTGCGCGCCGCCTATGTGCTGGGGCCGGAGCGCGGCGTGCTCAGCCCGGAGCTGGTCGCCAGGTGCCAGCATCTGGTCCGCATCCCCACGGCGTTCTCGCTCAACGTCGCCACGGCGGGCGCTATCGTGATGTATGATCGCATCCGCGCGCTCGGCCGTTTCGCGCCCCGGCCGGTCAGCGAAGGGGCCGAACCGGTAGTGCCCGCCCCCCATGTCCAAGGTCCGCCGAAACGTCGAAGGCCGCAGGCTTGACCTAAGGCCCTGAAACAGTAAAGACTGTGGCGAAATTCATGCGTACGTCTGCTCACGACACGGGGACGGGGAGATGCGCCGAGCCGTTGGAGCTGCTTGCGTGACTGTGGCGTTGATTGCGACGCCAGTGTTCGCGCAAGAAGTTAAACTTCTGCAAAAATACAATGACTGGGCCGCCTACACGTCCGAAGGCAGTCCCAAGGTCTGCTTTGCCGTGTCGCAACCGAGGGATTCGAGTCCCAAGAACGTGCGCCGGGGCCCGATCTATTTCTACGTTTCGCACTATCCTGGCGACAAGATCGCCGGCGAGATCAGCGTGAAGATGGGCTATCCCTTCGCCCCAGGCGCCAAGTCACCGTGACCATCGGCAGCGATAAGTTCGAGCTCTTTACCAAGGACGAGGGCGCCTTCGTCGAGAAGACCGAGGACGAGGCCAAGCTCGTGGGCGCCCTGAAGGCGGGAAGCTCCATGACGATTCAAGGGCGCTCCGCCCGAGGCACCAATACGAGCGACAACTACTCTTTGAGCGGCACCACCGATGCGCTGGAGCGCATTGCCAAGGAGTGCAGCGGCTAGGACCCCTCACGCAGCCTCCTCTCCGCCCCTTGGCATTTCCGGCTCGCCTCATGATATGAGGAGCCATGACCGCGACCACGCTCATAGATCCCGCGCCACAAAGCGCCGAAACCCGGCCGAAAGCCTGCCTTGCCGGCATGACCCGCGCCGCGCTTGCCGAACGTCTGGGCGATCTCGGCGTGCCGGAGCGGCAGCGGCGCATGCGCGTGAGCCAGTTGTGGGGTTGGACCTATGTGCGCGGGGCCACCGATTTCGAGCTGATGACGGATATCGCCAAGGAACTGCGCGGGGAGCTTGCCGCGCATTTCACCCTGGCGCGCCCGGAGATCGTCACCGAACAGGTCTCGGTCGACGGCACGCGCAAATGGCTGCTCCGTCTCGCCGACGGCAAGGAAGTCGAGACGGTCTACATCCCCGAAGCCGACCGCGGCACGCTGTGCATCTCGAGCCAGGTGGGTTGCACGCTCAATTGCACCTTCTGTCACACAGGCACGCAACGGCTCGTGCGTAATCTCAGCACCAGCGAGATCGTTGGCCAGATCATGCTCGCCCGCGATCGCATCGGCGATTGGCCGGGCGCGGTACCGTCCGACCCGACAGGCCTCCCGAGCGGCGAGCGCAAGATCACCAACGTAGTGCTCATGGGCATGGGAGAGCCGCTCTACAATTTCGACAATGTGCGGGACGCCTGCGCCATCGTCGCCGACGGCGACGGTCTGTCCATCTCCCGCCGCCGGCTGACCCTCTCCACCTCGGGCATCGTGCCGGAGATTCCGCGCTGGGGTGAAGAGGCCGGCACCATGCTCGCCATCTCGCTCCATGCGGTGCGCGATGAATTGCGCGATGAGCTCGTGCCCATCAACAAGAAGTGGCCCATTGCCGAGCTCTTGGATGCCTGCCGTGCTATCCCGGCCTCGCGAACGCGAAACGCATCACCTTCGAATATGTGATGCTGAAGGACGTGAACGATTCCATCGCCGACGCCAAGGCCCTGGTCAAGCTGCTCGCCAAGATCCCGGCGAAGATCAATTTGATCCCGTTCAATCCGTGGCCCGGCGCACCGTACGAGTGCTCTGACTGGGAGCAGATCGAGAAGTTCGCCGAGGTCGTCAATCGCGCCGGCTATGCGAGCCCGGTGCGCAGCCCGCGCGGCCGCGACAT